>NZ_JAXUAA010000003.1:0-208151 GCF_050586305.1 Campylobacter australis
ATAAAATGGCAAATTTTAACAAATCATACGAACTCATGCTAGGCTTTGAGTTTAACAACCCCAAAAACGCACTGCATAAAAACCCAACTGAAAATGGTTTAACATTTATGGGAATTTATGAAAAAGCACACCCAAACTGGCAGGGCTGGGAGGTTGTGCGTGCCACACTTTACACAACCCAAGACATCGCCCAAGCTAGCACGCTACTTTACAAAGACGCGCAAACACGCGCGCTCGTGGCTAAATTTTACCGCGAGCAGTTCTGGAACGCGATGCGTGGCGATGAGATAATTAGTCAGCATTGTGCCAATGAAATCTTTTGCTTTGCGGTAAATGCTGGAGTAAAGCAAGCTATCAAAACAGCTCAAAGAGTCGTTGGAGTGGTTGATGATGGCTATTTTGGCGGTCAAACACTAAGAGCATTAAATAGCTACGATGAAGCTAAATTTAATAAAGAGTATGACAGGCTAGAGCTTGCTTACTATAACAGGCTAATAGAGAAAAATCAAAAACTAGCTGTTTATAAAAAAGGATGGGGGCGAAGAGCAACGGAGATATGATTATTTTTATAAAACAATTCTAAAATTAACTTATAAAAATAATAAAAAATTAAGTGTGCCCCAAGTGTGCCCTAAATGTTGTCAAAATGTTTAATTTTCGACAATATTTAAGCAAAAAAATTGCTAACCTTTTCTTGATAAAAACTTGTTAAAACGCTGTATTTTAGGGGGTTTTGAGATGGTGTCAAGAGAGAGACTTGAACTCTCGACCTCCGGCTTATGAGACCAGCGCTCTAACCAGCTGAGCTACCTTGACACACTGAATAAGTTCGAGATTATACCATTTCAAAACTTATTTTAACATAAATTACAAAATTTTCCAAAAATGCTTAAAAATCAAAAATTTTGTGTAAAATACGCCAAATATTTTTAGAGGAAACCTATGAAAAACTTATACAAACAACAAGTACAAAGATATTGAATGAAAACACTTATTTATCCTATTATTGCGCTTATTTTTTCAGTATTTGCACACTTTTTCCCCGAAATTTTCACACCTTTTAAAGACCATATCGTAACCTTTTTAATGATTATAATGCTTGGCATGGGTATGACACTAAATTTTACAGATATTGTAAGTATTTCTAGCAAAAAATCTGCCATAATACTTGGTGTTACTGTACAGTTTATATTTATGCCACTCATAGCACTTGGCATAAGTATAGTTTTTGAACTTAGTCAAGCCCTTACCATAGGTATGGTATTAGTAGGAACAAGTGCTGGTGGAACAGCTTCAAATGTACTAACCTATCTAGCCAAGGGTGATCTTGCACTTTCTGTTAGTATGACCCTAGCTTCTACCGTTATTTCATGTGTATTAATGCCATTTCTTACTTGTCTGTATCTTGGAAAAAGTGTAGAAGTTGCCATACAAAGCATGCTTTTTGATCTTATAAAAATTACCATTTTACCGCTTGTAATTGGTATATTTCTTAATACATTTTTTAGCAAATTCTTACACTTTTTTAAGCGTGCTATGCCACTTATCTCAATGAGCGCTATTATATTTATCGTAGCTGTGATAGTTGCTTTAAATACACAAAATTTATCTACAGTAGGCATTAATATTATAATAGCCGTAATAGTTCATAATACACTTGGTATGTTTTGTGGTTATGCTAGCGCTATAATTTTTGGTTTTGATACAAAAACTGCTAGGACACTTGCGATAGAAGTTGGGGTGCAAAACTCAGGACTTAGTGCCGCACTTGCGATGAAGTATTTTGGTGTTATATCGGCACTTCCAGCAGCACTTTTTAGCATCATTCAAAATGTTATAGGAGCACTATTTGCAAGTATTTGTAAAAAAACTGAAATTTAGCTTATACGGATAGTATTAGCATGAGTTAAAGCAACTGCGATAGCATCTGTTATATCAAGTGGTTTTATATCTTTTGTAATACCAAGTATTTTTTTTACCATAAACGCAACTTGCTCCTTTTGAGCCTTGCCATTTCCAGTGACGGCTTTTTTTACCTGAAGTGGTGTATATTCAGCAAAATCACCATGTAGTTGTAAAATTTTAAGACTTAATGCACCGCGAAACTGTGCTAGCTTTAAGACTGTTTTTGGATTAAATGCAAAAAATATATCCTCAATCGCCACATGTTCAAAACTATGATGTTTAAAAATTACATCAAGCCCCTCGCAAAGCTCGGTGATTTGATATTGAAGTCTATCTTGTTTTATTTTAATAAGTCCAGCTTCTAAAAGTGTGGTTTTTCTTGTAGTTTTTTCTATAATAGCATATCCACAGTTACGAGAACCTGGGTCAATACCTAGAATTTTCATACTATCCTTTTCATTAGTTATTCACATTTTTTTCACATAAGTGAATAACTTTTTACCATATTTAACAAATATTTTATCAAATTTTGGCTACAATATTTAGTTAGCGTATTTTAATATAAAAAAGGTTTAGTTTTGCTTGCAAATGAAATTTTAGAGATGCTTAAAGAGAAAATCTCTCCAAATGAGTATGAATTTTACATAAAACAGCTCAAATTTAACGAAAAAGCATCAAGCGATGACACTATATTTTATAATGTCCCGAACGAACTTATAGCAAAATTTATAAAAACAAAATACGCTGAGAAAATAGCATACTTTTATGAGGTAAAAACAGGCAGAAAACCCCTTATAAATATAACCACACAAAATATACGCAAAGCTAGTTTAAAAGCAAGTAAAATTGATGTGAAAAAGATAAAAAGTACAAATTTGATACAAGATTATACATTTGAAAATTTTGTTGTCGGCAAGACAAATCAAGTTGCATTTTTTCTAGCAAAAGAGGTTGCTCAAAGACCAGGTGGGCAATATAATCCACTATTTATCTACGGAGAAAGTGGGCTTGGTAAAACTCATTTACTTCATTCAATAGGAAATTTTTGTCTAAATATGGGGAAAAATGTTATTTGTGTAACAAGTGAAGTTTTTATGAATGATTTTATTTATAACCTAAAAAACAACATGATGGAAAAATTTCGTGAAAAATACCGAGAGTGCGACTATCTTTTGATAGACGATGTTCAATTTTTAGGAAAGACAACAGAGATACAAAACGAATTTTTCCACACATTTAATGAAATTCACAGTAAAAAAGGTCAGATAGTTATGACATCAGATAAGCCACCAAAAATGTTAAAAGGCTTTGAAGAACGCTTAGTTACACGCTTTGACTCAGGTGGTAGGATAGATATAAATCCACCAGATCTGATGACTAAAATAGCCATCGTGCAAAAAAAATGTGAAATAAACAATTTATCTTTATCAGCAGATATTATAAACTACATCACAACTCATATCGGAGATAATATAAGGGAAATTCAAGGGGTTATAAATAATATAAAAGCCTATCACACGATGCTAAATGAAGAGATAACACTTGAGCTTGCAAAAAATATAACAAAAGATTTACTAAAAGAAAAGCTAGAAAATGTAAGCTTAGAACGCATTATTGAAGTAGTTTGTAAAGAACAAAACATAAAAGCTAGCGATATAAAAAGTAAATCACGCGTGGCAAATATCGTAGAAACAAGAAGAATAGCAATTTATTTAATTAGAAATTTAACAACAAATTCGATGCCACAAATCGCAAACTACTTTAATATGGGCGATCACAGCAATGTTAGTAAAAATATAAAAAAGATAAATGAACTCATAGAAAATGATGAAATTTTAAAATTAAAAGTCGAAGAAATAAAAAATAAAATTCTAACAAAAGGATAAAATAAAAGATGAAATTTGTGAATAAATGTGAAAAAAATGAAAATTTTATTCACGCCTTAAATAACCAAATAAAGGGCGTAAAAGCAGATTTTCACTTTTTCAACAAGCCTACTATTACTACTAAAAGAAATTTAAAAACAAACGGAGAAAAAATATGAAAGTTACAATAAATAAAAATGTCCTTGAAAGTATTGTTACAAACACAAACCCATATCTTGAAAAAAGAGATTTAAGTGCTATAACAAGTCACATTTATATTAGTGCTAAAGATGGAGTTTTAAATATTCGTGCAACTGACCATGAAATAGGACTTGCATATAAACTTAGTAACGCAAAGATAATAGATGAAGGCTACGCAACAGCAAATGGCAAAAAACTACTTGACATAATACGAAGTTTAAAAGATGAAGATGTTATGCTTGAAAGTCTAAATAACTACCTTTATGTAAAACAAAAAAACTCAAAATACAAACTTCCTATGTATAAATTTGAAGACTTCCCATCTTTTCCAACCATCGAAGGAAAAGCTAAATTTGACATAGACGCTGTTATGCTTGGAAGAAGCCTTAAAAAGATACTTCCTAGTATAGATAGTAATAATCCAAAATTTGAACTAAATGGAGCTTTACTAGATATAAAAGAAAATTTTATAAATATCGTAGGAACTGATACAAAACGACTTAGTGTATTTAGATTTGAAACACCAACTGAGCGTGAGTTTTCTATCATTATCCCTAAAAAAGCTATAAGTGAGATACAAAAACTATTTTTTGATAAGATAGAAATTTACTATGATGAAAATATATTAATAGCTCAAAGTTCAAATTTTGAGTTCTTTACAAAGCTTATAAATGGAAAATTCCCAGATTATGAGCGTGTCGTACCAAAAGAGATAAAAAAGAGAATAGTTTTAAATCGAGATAAAATGGTAGATGGTATAAAAACTATATCAATGTTAAGCGATACTATGAAAATTACTTTTGCTCCTGAGAGTATTACATTTGAAAGTATTATTGAAGATAACTCTGAAGCAAAAACAACGATAGAATACAACACAAGTCTTGATGAACAAATTTATATTGGTATTAAAAACCGATATTTACTTGACTTTTTACAAAGTATAGAAGATAATGAATTTGAGTTAGGTTTTAATGATATAAATTTAGCTTTTGTTGTTAGTTCAAAAGAGCTTAAAACTGTCGTAATGCCAATAACAATAAAATAAGAAAGAGAAAATATGTCAGAACAAATTTATGATGCTGGAAATATCAAAGTTTTAAAAGGGCTTGAAGCTGTCCGAAAGCGTCCTGGTATGTATATTGGAGATACAAATATCGGTGGTCTCCACCATATGATCTACGAAGTAGTAGATAACTCGATAGATGAAGCAATGGCAGGGTATTGTGATACTATAGATGTTGAGATAACAAAAGAAGGTAGCTGTATAGTTACTGATAATGGTCGTGGAATTCCAGTTGATATGCACCCAACTGAAAACTTACCAGCTGCAACAGTTGTTTTAACAGTACTTCATGCAGGCGGAAAATTTGATAAAGATACATATAAAGTTTCTGGAGGTCTTCATGGTGTTGGTGTTTCTGTTGTAAACGCACTTTCTAAAAAGCTTATTTTAACTATAAAACGCCAAGGAAATACTTATAGACAAGAGTTTGCTAAAGGTATACCAACAACTGGGCTTGAAGTGATAAAAACTACAAATCGCACTGGAACTTCGGTTGAGTTTTTTGTGGATGATGAAATTTTCGAAGTAACTGAATTTGAGCGTGATACACTTGCAAAACGCTTTCGCGAACTTGCTTATCTTAATCCAAAAATAAATATAAATTTTAAAGATCAACGCGATGGATTTAGTGAAAGTTATCACTTTGAAGGTGGTCTTGAAAGCTTTGTAAGCGATATGAATAGATCAAATGCAGTTAGCAAAGCTGTTAGTTTTAGCGGTGGTGAAGAGGATATTATAGTTGATTTTGCTCTACTTTATAACGAAACATATAGTGAAAATTTACTTAGCTTTGTAAATAACATTAAAACTCCAGATGGTGGAACACATGAGGCTGGTTTTAGAGCGGGATTAACTCGTGTTATTACAAACTATATTTCATCAAATGCAGCTGCTCGTGAGAAAGATACAAAGATAACTGGCGATGATATTAGAGAAGGTCTTATAGCGGTTGTAAGTGTAAAGGTGCCTGAACCGCAGTTTGAGGGGCAAACAAAGGGAAAACTTGGTTCAAGCTATGTTAAACCTATTGTTCAAAAGATGGTTTTTGAAGTTTTAACAAAGTATTTTGAAGAAAATCCTATCGAAGCTAGAGCTATCATGAATAAAGCTCTCATGGCTGCTCGTGGTAGGGAAGCTGCTAAAAAAGCAAGAGATCTTACTCGTAAAAAAGAGAGCTTTAGTGTAGGAACTTTACCTGGAAAGTTAGCTGATTGTCAAAGTAAAGATGCAACTATTAGTGAGCTTTATTTAGTCGAGGGCGATTCTGCGGGCGGTTCAGCAAAACAGGGTCGTGATAGAGTTTTTCAAGCTATTTTACCACTTAGGGGTAAAATTTTAAATGTTGAAAAATCACGCCTAGATAAAATTTTAAAATCTGAAGAGATAAAAAATATGATAACAGCGCTTGGTTGTGGTATCGGTGATGAGTTTGATGCAGAGCGTTTGCGATATCATAAGATAATTATAATGACTGATGCTGATGTTGATGGAAGCCATATCCAAACGCTGCTTCTTACATTTTTCTTTAGATTCTTACATGAGGTTGTTGAAAAGGGTTATATCTATCTAGCTCAGCCACCACTTTATCGATATGAAAAGGGTAAAAAAGAGGTTTATTTAAAAGATGATAAAGCATTAAATGAATTTCTTATACAAACTGGTATTGAAGGTATGGAATTTGAAGGTGTTGGGACAAATGATTTGATTGACTTTTTAAAAATAGTTGTTGCTTATGATAATGTCTTAAACGAGCTTGCAAAGCGTTTTAACTTGCTTGTTGCCCTTAGATATATGATAGAAAATCCAGACATAATAGGCAAAAACTATGCTGAGATATTTGAAATTTTGAGTAAGTTTTTAAAAGAAAAGGGTTATAATATATTAAATTCCTATGTAAATAATGAGGAGATAAGAATTTATATACAAACTGAAAATGGTTTGGAAGAATTTTATATCAACGACAACCTTTTTGCTAACCCACTTTACGAAGAAGCATTACATATTTATAAAAAGCTAAAAGAGCGTGAGATAGATTTTGGCGGTAGAGATATGATAGATGTTTTACACAGTGTAACAGAAAATGCCAAAAAAGGAAATAATGTAAAAATTCAGCGATATAAAGGTCTAGGTGAAATGAATCCTGATCAGCTTTGGGAAACGACGATGAATCCTGAAAATCGTCGCTTACTTCGTATAAGTATAAAAGATGCACAAAGTGCTAGTGATACATTTAACCTGTTTATGGGCGATGAGGTTGAACCGCGCCGAAATTATATCCAAGAGCATGCAAAAGATGTAAAACATTTGGACATTTGATGTTTGCAATAAATTTAGAGAGAACTCAGCGTTTTAAAACAGCGCTGAAGATCTCATTTCCATTTATAATATTAGTTTTATTTGTTGGCTATATTTTTTTTACAAATGATAATATCCAAACTCATGAAATTTTTCTTTTTATTTTACTTGTTGTAGTTTATATTTTCTACACTTTTTACCTGATATATCAAAGTTTTAAAAACACTATTTTAGATAATACTTTAAGCTTTTTAAATCGTAAAAAAACAGAACAAATTTTTAGTGAGCTTGTTTTAAAAGCTGATAAAAATCAAAGTTTAGTTTTATTAAAGATTAAAAATCTAAGTGAAATTTCTGATATATATGGCATAAATAAGGGCGATGAAATTCTAAAAGATAGTATCTTTAAACTTAAAGATTTTCTTAAAAAAAATAGTGTAAAAAGCATAATAGGACACTATAATGCCAGTTCATTTTTGCTATATGTATATGCGCAAAGTTCGTATCTAACACATATTTTAACTATTTTTTCAAAAAATATGCAAAATGAAAATATAAGTATAGATATCGATTTTTTAGCCATTAATGCTTTGCAAAATAGTGATCTTAGCAAAAGTATAAATTTTTTAATAAATGAATTAAAATATAAAAATAAAGCTGACAAAGCCGATTTTTTACATATAGAAAAAGAGGTTTTAGAAGCCATAAAAGAACAAAAATTTATTTATAAAACTCAAAAAATATTAAGCCTTCAAAACCAAGATGAGCTAAATTTAGTAATATCTACATTACAAACAAGAAGTTTAGGAAATATCGCTCGTTCAAAGTTTATAGAGATAGCTATGCAAAATGAGATCGAGATAGTACTTGATAAAAATAATATCTTAAATTTCTTAAACCTTGTTCAAAAAGATAAAATATATATCATTGAAGTTAGTCAAAATTCTCTAAAAGATACGACTTTTTTAAATTTTATTAAAGAGCTTGTTTTGGAAAAAAAGCTAGAAGCTAAAAATATCATTTTTGATTTTAGTAGGCAAAATAGCGAAAATTTTGGAAGGTTGAATGAGTTTTTAAGTGAGTATAAAAAACTTGGATTTAGATTTTGTTTATCACAATTTTGTGGGACAAATGTCTGTTTTAACGCACTTTTTGTACTTGATGTAGAGTTTATATCTTATGATATTTCCATAAGTAAAACACTTTTAGATAAAAAAGTACAAGTATCTTTAAGAAATTTTAGTCAAATTTATAGAGAAATTGGCATAAAAAGTATAGTTAAATTTATAGAAAATACACAAAATTTTGAACTTGTAAAAAGCCTTGGTGTAAGCTTTGCTCAAGGTTATTTTATAGAAAAACCAAAGGATCTTAGATAATAAGGAGAGCCTAAAATAGGCAGAAATTGTTGGCAAAAAGCCTTGAAATTTAAAAATAAGGAAAACAAAAAATGAGTAAAGAAATTTTGATATTAGATGATGAACAAGAGCAAGATGTAAAGCCAGATTTAAAATATGGTGAACAAATTTTTAAGAATTTTAATCCAGAAACCGACCTTGAGTTTTGGGAAAACAAACATGAGCGAGAGTATATGATAAGCATAACTTTGCCTGAGTTTTGTTGTCTTTGCCCACGCTCTGGCTATCCTGACTTTGCAACGATATATGTTGATTATATACCAAACAAATTTGTGGTTGAGCTAAAAACTATAAAACTTTATATAAATAGTTTTATGAATCGTAACATAAGTCACGAAGATAGTATAAATGAAATTTATGATTTACTTTACCGTAAGCTTGAACCAAGATATATGAGGATAGTAGGTGACTTTAACCCAAGAGGAAATGTTCATACTGTGATTGAAATTTCATCTGAAAGTCTTATTAAAAAACAGGGAAAAAATAACGCAGATGATGAAAAAAGTCGTGATGATAATCGCCGTGCAGGCGCGCATCGTATCGAAGAGCGCGAGCGTGATAGAGCAAGAGATGAAAAAAGAGGTAGTAGCGGTTTAAGAGGCAGTTTTAGACGAGATAGTGATAAAGGTGGCTTAAGAGGTAAGAAATTTGAGCGTGATGGTGATGAAAAATCAAAAAGAGTAGCTCGTGATGGCTTTCGCAAGATAAGTTATGAGGGCGATCGTAAAGCAAGTGTGGTTAAGAAAAACAAATGATATCTCCAAGCCTTATCGAACATATCTTTAAAGCGGCCTCTATCTCACGCTGGAACGACTATCCAAAGATGACAAATTTAGTCGAGCTTGACAAACAAGCGCATAAATTTATCATCGCATATTTTATAGCCAATCTTGAAAAAGATGTCGATATGAGTTACATCATCGAGGCTGGGATTTTTGAGTTTTTAAGTCGTGTTGTCGTGACTGACATCCGTCCAGATGTTTTTCATTTTATACAAAAAAGTAAAAAAGAGCAAGTAAATGCGTGGGTGGCAAATGAGCTTGAAGAGCTTATAAAAGATATAGAGGATGGTAAATTTTTAGCTAGATTGCGTACATATTTGCTAGAAGATGACAAAACACACTCAAAAGAGCGCCTTATCTTAAAGGCAGCAAGCTACCTTGCAACGCGTTGGGAATTTAGCATAGTTTATCAAACAAGTCAGTTTTTAAATGATATTGATGAACTAAAGAGCAAAGTAGATGAAGAGATGGAGGATTATTACGAGCTTATAGGTGTTAGAAAAATAGCTATGAATCAAAAGCTAGCACGCCTTGTTGATCTTAGTGGGCGTCTTCGTTTTCAAAAGCGTTGGGCTCAAACTCCTAGGATACCAGAAACGGCTGTTTTAGGGCATATGCTAGTTGTTGCTATACTTAGCTACTTTTATTCGCTTAAAGTTGGAGCGTGTAAAAAAAGGCTTGAAAATAACTTCTTTTGTGCACTTTTTCATGATCTTCCAGAGAGTTTAACTCGTGATATTATAAGCCCTGTAAAATACGGCATAAAAGGACTAAATGAGATCATTAGCGAGTATGAGATGAAGCTTATTGATGAGAAAATTTTACCATTTGTCCCAGATAGTTTTAGGGAAGACTTTAGCTATATTTTAGGCATTCGTAAAAAAGATGATAAATTTATAAAAGATGAGTTTGAAAACCGCACATTTGAAAATAATATTATCCCACATGATGGAATGATGGAAAATGTCAATGAAAATCGCTTTAATGCCATCGATGGAAAAGCCTTGAAATATTGTGACAAGTTAGCCGCTTATATTGAGGCTGGGATGTCGATAAGTTATGGTGTAAAGTCAAAAGAGCTAAGCGATGGTTTTAAAAATATGCACAAGAATTTTAAAGAAAAACCAAGCATAGATGGTGTAAATTTTTATGAAATTTGCGAAAGGTTATGCGAGCACTTTGATCTAAAAAGTCAAGTTTAGTAAAACCCCCTCTCAGATGACTGCGGCACACACTGATTACAAGTGCTCTGCTGTGTTCCCACCCTGAAGCGGTGCTCATAAAAAGCATTGCACAGGTCTAAGAAGGAGCGGTTGAAATGTTACTAAAAAAATGCTTAAAACTTAGTAAAAGGATGTAAATGGATACTTTAGATATTATAAATTTTATAAAATCTGACACATATCAAAATATCTTAAAAAAATCTCAAAAGGAACTAGGCTTGGCTATTTCTATTGATATAGATATCCAAGAGTGCGAGATTTACACGCAGTATGTAAAAGATGTCGGGCTTAATACTTTTCATCTAAATCAAGGGGTAAATTCACTAAATTTTAGATCTTTTTTACATAAATTTTATGAGTTTATAAATGATGAAAATATCGCGATTTATACCCTAAAAAAGAGCGAAAATTTACAAACTTTACTCATTATGCCAGCACTCTTTGTTTACTGTTTAGAAAATGGCTTAGACGCACAACTTCGTAAGTTTTTTAATAAATACAATATCGGCTCAACTCTTTTTAATAGACTGAGTGAGATCTTTGAAAATAGCAAATTTTAAAAAGTGGTGTAAAAATGGGCTTTAAATTTCGTTTTTTATCGGCTTTTCGTGAGTTTTTAGTCTATCATCATAAGTCTTTGGAATTTCGTGCAAAAATCTTTGCAGCTATAATTGGCGCAAAACTCTCTCCAGATGATGATGACTTTGAAATTTTAACACAGATTGCTACTGAAATTTATGAAAATGACCAAAATAGAATAGATTTTCTCATACAACTTACAAAAGAATATGTTGCAAAAATAAAGAAAAATGACCATTTAACGCTTGATGCGTTGCTAAATAATATCGACAAAGAGCTAAAAGCACACAAACGCTATGTAAGCAAGATCGATTTTGACCATCTTAGACGGCTTATGGTTGGTAGTGAAGATGAGATAATTGTTCAGCAACGAGTCTATGAATTTCTTGTTAGTGAAGTGAGAATGTATCTTTGATTGATATAGCTCATTGCAAAAAAGATAAAAATAGTCTATAATGCGCCTTTTAAATTTTTAAAAGGATCAAAATGCAAGCGATATATCCATATGCAAAGCTCGTACATATCATCTGTGCGATCATTTTTTTAGGTTACATCTTTTTTGATGTTGTTATATTTTCTCGTCTTAAAAATATTTTAGGCGATGAATTCGAGCGTGTAAAAGCTGCCATAACTTCAAAAGCTATAAAGATCATGCCACTTTGCCTACTTTTACTTATACTTTCAGGTGGTATGATGATGAGTACATGGGTTGGATCAAAAGCTGGTGGATACTTTGAAACAACGCTTCAAACACTTCTTATGATAAAAGTTATTTTGGCATTGATATTGGCTTGTGGTGTTGTTTTTAATCTATCACATCGTGCATTAGGCAAGCAGCCACCGAAGTTTATGCGTGAAAATTTGCATACTGTTGCATTTATTTTTGGTTTTGCGATAGTTATTTTAGCAAAAGCAATGTTTATGGTTTAGATTTTAAAATTTGAGCTAAAAGCCCCTTGCAAGCACGACTTACATCATAAAAACATCGCTCAAAATTTCTAGTGTAATACGGATCAGCGATGATAAGATCTGCATGTTTTAGGGGCTTGTCTTTATTTTGTATAGAATACTCGAGTAAAAATTTCACTTTTTTCATATCTTTTCCAGCAAAAATTTTGCCTAAAGTTTGCATATCTTCATCGTCCATACAAAGTATAAGATCGTATCTGTCATAGTCTGCATTTTGCACCTGAGTTGCCTTGTGCTGGTAGTCTTTTAGCCCATTTTCGCGCAAAACTCGCAGTGTCTCGTAGTATGGCGGCTCGCCTATCTCATCTGTATGTGTTGCCATAGAAAATACTGAAATTTCACCATCTAAACTATTTTGCTCTAGTAAATTTCTCATCACAAACTCAGCCATTGTCGAGCGACAGATATTTCCATGACAGATAAATAAAATTTTCATCTTAGCTCCTTTACTGAGAATTTTACTGAAAATTTCTTAATTTTATCGGTATTTTTGAATTGATTTTAGTTGGATCAAAGCAGTTTTTTGACTTGCAAATGTTACCAAAATTCTTACCCGTGTCAAGGAAATTTTGCAAAAAATACTCACCTATATAGCCTTTTTGCCACAAAATTTCAGCCATTTGACTAATGTCATATTCGTTTAGCAAATCAGTATGAATAGTCGTGCGAACTTCGAAGCTTACATCGTTTGCCAGCAAAAACTCAAGCGTTTTTATAAAATTTTCATAAAAATTTAAGCCAGTTATGGCGTGAAATTTCTCTTTTGTCGCCTTAAAATCAAGCGCGATGTAATCGATTAAATTTTCACTTATGGCTTGTTTTAAAACGATCAAATTTGAGCCATTTGTATCAACTTTTAGGGCTAAATTTCGCTGTTTTACCTCACGAGCTAGTGGTAAAAATGATCGTGCAAGAGTGCATTCTCCGCCACTAAATACAACGCCATCAAGCTTACCAACTCTTTTATCAAGAAAGCGAACAAATTCATCGTCGCTAATGCCGTTTTGCTGTAAGCTTAAGATTTCTGTATTGTTTTGGACTGAAGTTTCATTAAATTTAGCAAGAACAACAGGTGTATTGTAGCAGTAGGCACAACGCATATTACACCCTGCAAACCATGCAACAGCCGCGATCTTGTCAGGGTAGTCGGTCATGGTAAAAGGGGTCAGTGAATAGATAGCATTCATAATAAATTTCTAAGTTTTAAACTTTTAAAACAAGATTTTGGCAAAATTCTTATCAAAATTTCACTACAATCAAGTGAAATTCACAAACAAATCCCACAAAATTGCACGGCTATGGGCGATAAGTTTGCAATGAACCGCATCTATCGTACATCGCAGTAAAACAAACAAAAGTACAACGACACATAGTAAAACAAAACTCACGAGCAACTAACACTTTTCGCAGAATTTCACTCTCTCTTTATGTTCGCCTTTTTTGCCTAGGTTAAAGCTCTCAACTGGGCGATGATAGCCCATTACGCGTGTATAGACCACACATTTAGTGCGCTCGCTAGCGTATTTTTCTAAAATTTTATCTTTATTCATCGTTTTCTCCTTTGTGATTTTCTAAAATTTCCGCATCGCAAAGTGGGCAAAACTCATGCTCACCAGCGATATAGCCGTGCTTATCGCAGACGCTAAATACAGGCGTGATCGTAATATATGGTAAGCTATAGTTTGTGATGATATTTTTAACCAAACTCTTACAAGCCGTCGCCGAGCTTATGCGTTCCTTCATATAAAGGTGAAATACCGTGCCGCCAGTGTAAGCGCTTTGTAGTTCATCTTGCAGATCAAGCGCCTCGTAAGCGTCGTCGGTGTAGCTAGCTGGAAGCTGAGTAGAGTTTGTATAGTATATATTCTCGCCAAAACCAGCTTGCATGATGTTAGGATAGCGTTTTTTATCCTCTTTTGCAAAGCGATATGTCGTGCCTTCGGCAGGGGTTGCTTCAAGGTTGTAAAGGTTGCCTGTTTGCTCTTGAAATGCGCGGATCTTATCGCGTAAGAAATTTATCATCTCCAAAGCAAACTCACGCCCAAACTCAGTCGCTATATCATCATTATCATTTGTGAAATTTCGTAGTAACTCGTTCATACCATTTATACCGATCGTGCTAAAATGGTTGTTAAAATGCTTTAAATATCTCGCCGTGTATGGATACAGTCCGCGCTCATACATCTCTTGGATAAATTTTCGTTTCTTTTCAAGCGTTGATTTAGCTAGTTCTAGCAGGTATTCAAGCCGTGTGTAAAGCCCTTTTTTATCATCCTTGTAAAGATAGCCAAGACGGGCTAAATTTATCGTTACCACGCCGATACTGCCAGTCATCTCTGCACTTCCAAAAAGTCCGCCACCACGCTTTAAAAGCTCACGCAAATCAAGCTGCAAACGGCAACACATAGAGCGAACATGCCCCGGCTTATAGGCGGCTTCGTTTAAAATTTTATTACCATTTTCGTCTGTTTTATACTGAGAGCCAACAAAATTTTGAAAGTAGCTTGAGCCCATTTTTGCTGTATTTTCAAACAAAACCTCAGCCACATCGCTATCCCAATCAAATTCTTCAGTGATATTTACGGTTGGTATCGGAAATGTAAATGGCTGTGAGTTTTTATCCCCAGCTGTTAGCACCTCGTAAAATGCCTTTGTTATGCGTCTCATCTCTGGCTCAAAGTCACCATAAGTCATATCGCAAAGTGCTTTTTTGCCACGCTCATTTGCTCGTTTTAAGGCATTTTCATCGTTAAAATTTTTAAATAAATGCTCATCGTTTGATGTTGGAATTTGTGGTTTTAGATCGTCTGGACAGGTAATGTCGATTGTTACATTTGTAAATGGACTTTGCCCCCAGCGTGCAGGGACATTTAGGTTAAAAACAAAGCTAGTTATCGCCTTTTTTATCTCCGCATCACTTAGATCATCTTTAAAAACATAAGGTGCAAGATATGTATCAAAGCTAGAAAATGCCTGTGCTCCAGCCCACTCGCTTTGTAAAATTCCTAAAAAATTTGCCATCTGGCTAAGCGCCTCGCGAAAGTGCTTTGGTGGACGGCTCTCGACACGCCCACGAACGCCGTTAAAGCCCTCGTTTAAAAGTGCTCTAAGTGACCAACCAGCGCAGTATCCAGTTAGGCAGTCAAGGTCATGTATGTGGTAGTCGCCGTTACGGTGTGCCGCACCTTCTTCTTTGCTATAAACGGCATCTAGCCAGTAGTTTGCGATGACTTTTCCTGCGGTGTTGTTGATAAGTCCAGCGTTTGAGTAGCTTGTGTTTGAGTTGGCTGAGATTCGCCAATCCGTGCCGTTTATGTATTCATTTATCGTCTGAGTTGAGTTGATGTAGGTGGTGTCGTCGTTTAGCCCTAGAATTTGCTCTCGTTGCATCTTGTGCGTGTGGCGGTAGAGCATAAAGCTTTTTAAAACATCAAAATATCCAGCCTTAAAAAGAGCCGCTTCTATGTAGTCTTGGATGTCTTCGACTGCTAAAATTTCCTTATCAAAAACATGTCCCATAACATCTAGAAATACTTTTTCATCGTATTTTTTGCTTTCGCTTTCAAATGCTTTTTTTATCGCATCTGCGATTTTATATGGTAGATATTCTTGTGCTGTGCCATCTCGTTTTAGGATTTGTTTCATCTTTTGTCTTTAAAATTTTGGTTTATTGAATGCAAAATTATAGGTAAAATAACCTTAAAGTTAAATAGCCTTATTTATTATTAAATAATAATACTTATCATAAAATACAAAAAAATTTCATTTTAATTTTAAGTTTATAAAATAAATTTAGCCCTTATTTTAAAGTATTTGTCAAATTTTTTACTTTAAATTATGATTTTTTAAAATTAATTTTTATATTTAAGATATTTTAGGAAAAATAATATAAAACCCCTTTTTCATATAGGGGTTTTATAGAAAGGAGGTTTGTATTTATATAATAATAGCTCTTTAGCCTAAATTTTTACACAATTTTAAATCAATAAAAGAAAAATTTTATAAAATTCTTACGAAAATTTTTAAATTATATTATATAATTAAGAAAAAATTCCATTTTGAGGAGGAAATATGCTTTGGTTCTTTTTCTGCTTGGCATTGCTTGTATTGGCATACTTTACATATGGCAAGATTGTTGAGAAAATTTTCGTCATCAATCCAAATCGAAAAACTCCAGCACACGAGCTTGCTGATGGTGTTGATTACATGAGTATGTCAAATACAAAGGTCTTTCTCATACAGCTACTTAACATCGCTGGGCTTGGTCCTGTTTTTGGTCCGATTTTAGGTGCGCTTTATGGACCAGTAGCTATGCTTTGGATAGTTATCGGCTGTATATTTGCTGGGGCCGTGCATGACTATTTTTCTGGTATGCTAAGTGTTAGATCAAATGGTGCGTCAGTTCCTAGCGTAGTTGGTGATCATCTTGGCAAATGGGCAAAACACTTTATGAATGTCTTTGCGCTTTTGCTTTTGGTACTTGTGGGCGTAGTTTTTGTAACAGGTCCTGCAAAGCTACTTTCAAATTTAACATCGCTAGATGTGATGATCTGGGTTGGCATCATTTTTGCCTATTATATCCTTGCAACGCTTATGCCTATAAGTAAGATCATCGGGAGACTATATCCATTTTTTGGGGCTTTGTTGCTGTTTATGTCATTTGGATTAACTATTGGACTTATGCTGAGTGACAAGCCGTTTTACTCGTATGGTCTTGATTTTATGACGAATTTTGATCCGAAGGGATTGCCGATTTGGCCGTTGCTTTTTGTTACTATCTCATGTGGTGCAATATCTGGCTTTCACGCTACGCAATCACCGCTAATGGCTCGTTGTATAGCTGATGAGAAGTCAGGGCGTATGATATTTTATGGTGCGATGATACTTGAGGGCGCGATAGCACTTATTTGGTGTACTCTTGGTCTTAGCTTTTATGAGTCATCTGCAGCACTTCAAGAGGTTATAAGCAAATCAACTCCAGCTGGCGTGGTGCATGAAATTTCAATAGCACTTCTTGGTGGTGTTGGCGGTATCATTGCTATTTTAGGTGTGGTCATTTTACCGATAACTTCTGGTGATACGGCATTTAGATCAGCAAGGCTTATCATCGCTGACTTTTTTAATATGCAACAAAAAGACATATCAAAACGCTTACTTATCTCCATACCGCTATTTGCCGTTGGTATCGTGCTTTCACAGGTTGATTTTCAAACTATTTGGCGATATTTTGGCTGGGCAAATCAAACAACAGCGGCCATCATGCTCTGGACAGCTTCGGCATATCTTTATAAGAGCGGTAAATTTCACTGGATCGCAACGATTCCTGCACTATTTATGACAACAGTTGTAACGACATATTTGGCATACGAAAAGATCGGTTTTAGACTTGATATGACAACCTCAACGATTATTGGCGTAATCTCGTCGATACTCGTTTTAGTACTATTTTTTAGACTACCTAAAAGTACTATAAGTGAGTAAAATTTAAATTTTAGCCCCTAATATGGGGCTTTATTTTTTAATTTAATTATTTATGCTAGCTGTTTATAAATTTTTAGTTATGTTAAAATTTTACCTAAAATAGCGTTTAATTTTTAATTTTTTAGTTTATTTTGTGTTAGTGTTTTTTCTAAAATTTCTAAGCTTTTTGGAGAAATATATTTAAAAAGTTCGATAATATTTTACATATTCCAAGCAAATTGCAACATATCAGATAGAGTGTGTTTAAATGGAGAAAGTGTTTATTTTGTAATAATTGGTTGTACTATCTATCAATTTTGTGTTAGCAGTGTAACCAAACAATGCTATACCAGCTCCACGCCTTTAGCTTTTATAACTTCACCGATAGTGTAGCCATCGCTATTTTTCAAGACAAAGTCAAGATTTTCTTTTGAAACGACTAGCACCATTCCAACGCCAGTATTAAATGTACGATAAAGTTCGCTTTCATCTACTATGCCGTTAAAAATTTCATAAATTTTTGGCATTTTGATAGCACTTTTATCTATTCTTGCGCCAAGCCCTTCAGGAAAAACCCGTGGTAGATTTTCAACCAAGCCACCACCCGTGATATGTGCCAAAGCGTTGATTTTGTCTTTTAAAGCTAAAAATTCAGACACATAAATTCTAGTCGGTTTTAAAAGTAGGTCTATAAGGCGTTCATCGCCAAGCATATCATCAAATTTTAACCTTTTTTCGCTCACGACTTTGCGTGCTAGTGAGTAGCCATTTGAGTGCAGTCCGCTTGAAGGTAAAGCTACCAAAATATCGCCTTCATTTACAAATTTTGTGCGGTCTATCTCATCTTGTTCTGCCATACCTACGGCAAATCCAGCCAGATCAAAGTCGCCCTTTTCATACATAGAAGGCATCTCGGCTGTCTCGCCGCCTATAAGGGCGCATTTTGCTTTTACGCAGCCATTTGCGATACCCTTTACTACGATCTCGGCAGACTTTATGTCAAGCTTTGCTGTGGCGTAATAATCCAAAAAAAACAGAGGCGTTGCAAAGTTGCAAATCAGGTCATTTACACACATTGCGACTAAGTCTTCACCCACAGTGTCAAGCTTGTTGGCATCTATTGCTAGGTGCAGTTTTGTTCCAACTCCATCTGTTGCAGCTAAGATTGCTGGATTTTTATATCCGCTTGGGAGTTTTATGGCACCTGAAAATGAGCCGATACCACCCAAAACTAGTGGCGTAGAAGTGGCTTTAACATGTGGTTTTATCGCATTTACAAACTCATTTCCCGCATCTATATCAACACCAGCATCTTTGTAGCTTATCATGTTTGACCTTTTTTATAAAAATTTGCCTTGATTTTAGCGAAATTTGGCTAAAATCGCAGTTAAAAAGGTAGATATGTTTAAAAATGGTTTTGTAGTTACAGGTAGTATTGGTAGTGGAAAAAGCACATTTGTGAATTTGCTTAAAAATGCTGGATTTTCTATTATAGATTCTGATTTGATCTCGCATGAAATGCTTGAAAATTCGCAAAATGAAGTCATTGAAAAATTTGGCTCTCACATTTTACAAAATGGCAAAATATCACGAAAAAAACTTGGAGCCATTGTCTTTAATGACAAGGCAAAACTAAAAGAGCTTGAAAAAATTTTACATCCAAAAATTTCTGCCAAAATCACTATGCAAAGTGAAATTTTAGAACAGCAAAAAAAGCCGTTTTTTGTCGATATTCCGCTATTTTTTGAGGGGCTTAGCGAGAAAAATTTTGATAAAGTCATCGTTGTTTATGCTCCTGAAAATTTACTTATAGAGCGAGTTATGAAGCGAAATGAGCTTGACTATGAGACAGCAAGATCTCGCATTCAGCTACAAATAGACATAGAGATAAAAAAACAAATGGCAGACTTTGTTATTGATAATAGAGGTGATTTAGAAAATTTAAAACAACAAACAAGAGAATTTTTGATAAAGATAAAAGAAAATTTATGAATAAAAAGCCCCAAAGTTTGGGACTAATATTTATTTCAAAGCGTCTTTTGCGCTCTTAGCAAGTGCTGCAAATGCGTTCGCGTCATTCATAGCTAGGTCAGCTAAAATTTTTCTATCAAGCTCTATGCCAGCCTTGTTTAGACCGTTTATAAAGCGTGAATAGCTAATGTCATTTAGTCTGCAAGCAGCGTTTATACGAACGATCCATAGGCGGCGGAAGTCGCGTTTTTTCTGGCGTCTATCGCGGTATGCATAGACTAAACTTCTTTCAAGTTGCTCTTTAGCTTTTCTAAAGTGTTTGCGTCTGCTGCTAAAAAAGCCGCGTGCAAGCTTTAGAACCTTTTTATGGCGTCTTCTTCTAACTACGCCTGTTTTTACTCTTGCCATGTTTATCCTTTATAAATTGGCGTCCGATGTCGGATCTTTCCCTGGTATAGGGGAGTTTTGAATGACTTTTTGTCAAAAACTTAGTTTTATGCTTGGCTTATACGCCTAACATTTTCTTTACTGCTGAGACATTTGTGCTATCCACATATTGTGGTTGGCGAAGGTCTCTTTTGCGTCCAGCAGACTTTTTAGTCAAGATGTGGCTTCTAAAAGCTGAACCACGCTTTATCTTGTTTTTGCCTACTTTAAAACGCTTAGCAGCACCGCGAACGGTTTTCATCTTTGGCATGCTAATCCTTTTTAGTATTTTTACGACTTGCGTAAGATGGGGATTATACCTAAAATTTCTTTTAAAGAGTTTAAAACTGCTGTTTTTTATAGAAAATTTTTGATATAATTTTGCTAAAATGTTAAGGTAAAAGATGAAAATTTGTGGTATAGATGAGGCTGGGCGAGGAGCCTTAGCTGGACCTTTAGTCGTGGCTGCATGTGTTTTAGATGATGAAATTTTAGGCTTAAACGACTCAAAAAAACTTACCGAGAAAGTTCGTGAAAAACTTTTTGAAAAGATAGTAAAAAACTCAAAATTTCTTATCGTTTATTTTTCCAATTCGCTTGTTGATGAGCTTGGGCTTAGCGAGTGCTTACGCAGAGCACTTATCTGTTTTAAGTATGAATTTCCCGACTTTAGCTTGCTTTATGATGGAAATGCAAACTATGGCACAGGCGTACAAACGATGATAAAAGCCGATGGAAAGGTTGTTGAGGTAAGTGCGGCTAGTATTTTAGCTAAGGTTAGTCGTGATAGACTAATGCGTCTTTTTGATAGGAAATTTCCAGGCTACGGATATGCTAAACATAAGGGTTATGGGACAAGTTTGCATATGAAAGCGCTTGAGCTTCTAGGGCAAAATGAGCTTACTCGCAAGAGCTTTAAGCTAAAAGCAAAAGAGAGAACATTGTTTTAAATCCCTAAACTAAACACAAAAACTTAAATTTTAAAAAATATATACTTTCAGGTTATATTTTGCTTTTTTTGAACAAAGGATTAAAACCTTAAGCCGTGTCATAAAAATTTAACCATATTTTTGCTAAAATCGCTAAAATTTATTTTAAGGCAAAAAAGATGGATAGAAAAAGAATTTACAACCCAAGCTCAAACGAAACGCTCACCGAAAGACGCGTGTTTAACGGCAATCCACACGGAATTTTAAATTTCACAAAGGCAAAGTATCAATGGGCTTTAAAGCTTTGGGATCTGATGGAGGCAAACACTTGGTTTCCAAAAGAGGTCGATACCACCGATGATGTTCGCTGTTACGCACACGAGCTAACACAGGCTGAAAAACGCATGTATGATCTAGTTTGGAGTCAGCTTATCTCTATGGATAGCTTTCAGACAAACAACCTAGCAGATAATATAAACCCTTATATTACCGCTCCTGAGATAAATGCCGTGCTAAGCCGCCAAGCTTATGAGGAGGCAAATCACTCAAAGTCTTATGCGGTAATGGTTGAGGCGATCTGTGATAATACTGATCTTATCTATGAGATGGAAAAGCACGATGATGTTTTACGCGAGAAAAACGACTACATTTCAAGCGTCTATGCCGAGCTTGCTGGCGAGGTAACAGATGAGAAGTTGCTTCTTGCTATGATTGCAAATCAAATTTTAGAAGGCGTTTATTTTTATAGCGGATTTACGGCGATTTACTCGCTTGCAAGGGCTGGGAAGATGCTTGGCTCAGCTCAGATGATACGATTTATCCAGCGCGATGAGATAACGCATTTATTGCTATTTCAAAACATGATAAACTCTGTTCGTACCGAGCGACCTGATTTATTTACGCCTGAGATGGAGGCTAAAATTTATGATATGTTTAAAAAGGCTGGAGAGCTTGAAATCAAATGGGGTAAATACATCACACAAAACCAAATCATGGGCTTTACTGATGATATAATCGAGCAATACATCCAGTATCTAATCGACCAACGCCTTGTTGCCATCGGTCTAAAACGCCTTTACAATGTTGCTCATCCTATCAAATGGGTTGATGATTTCGCTAAATTTAACGACCAAAAGAGCAACTTTTTTGAAGCAAAAGTTACGAACTACTCAAAGGGTAGCATAAGTTTTGATGACTTTTAAAATTTTCACTTACGGCTCGCTTTTAAATCTTAAAAGCCTTTCATGCGCACTTGCTAGAAATATCGACAAAAGCGAGCTTGTGCCAGTCAAACTTAAAGGATACGCTGTTTCTTGGGGTTATACTGCTTGGTTAAGTTTTGGTAAGCAAAGTTTAAATGGAATGTTTTTGACCCTAAGCCCAGACCAAGATAAAAGTGCATTGGGTACGATATTTTGCGTAAATGAAAGTGAGTTTGAAAATTTAAAAAAACGAGAAAGCGGATATGATATTTTAAAAATTTCTGCAAATAATTTCACTCCACTTGATACAAATCTAAACCTAAATCAAAACGATGAAATTTTTGCTTTTGGCACGCTTAATCCGCGTGAAATCTCAGGCGTAATCCCGCAAAAATACCTAGATATACTAAAAACAGCTATACAAAGCTTTGATGAAAATTTTAAAATACAATACATTAAAAATGTGCTTTGCGATCTGCCATTTGAGATAAAACAGGGCGAGTATAGCTTTAAAAACTCAACACAAAACGCCTACGCAAAAGGCAAATTTTGATAGCGCTTCGTACGCATAGTTTAAGCAGCTACAAATACGATGGTAATGAGGTTTTTGCCTTGCCGATCTTAAAAGATGGACTAAAATTTGAGAATCTAAATAGCGAGTTTTCAACAAGTATGCTAAAAAGTCTTGATATTTTGGCATTACAATCTCTTTTAGAGTGTCTAAAAAGGGCTGGGTGGTTTGAGGACACTTTGATAATAAACAAATATCTACCACCCATAAATCCTTGCAAATACGCACTTTTAGAGGCTATCTTGCTTGAACGGATGGGGAAATTTGATGATGCTTTAAACACGATGAAAGGTATTGAGGTTATAAAACTAAACGCATCTGATGAGGCTTTATTTTATGAGCGTTTTGCTTGGCTCGTCGTTTCTGCTAGGTTTGATTTGGAGCGAGAAAACGGACTAAAAGCACTTGAAAAACTAAAAGAAATTTTAGATAAAAACAATGAACTTGCCACGCCTTGTAGAATTTGGAACTTAAATAACATAATCACAAACTATCACGAATGGATGAACGATCTTAAAATGCGTTTTAAGAAATTTGCTAAAAAGGAGCTTTTATGAATCTAATCCCAATAACACTAAGTTCGACAACAACGCAAACCAGAAAAGCCGAGCTTTTGCAAAAAATTTCAGCCGCACCAAATGACTCGCTTATCTTAGCCAGTGAGCTTTGTGTGAGCGGATATGATTTTGATGGATTTTTTGCTGGCAAATTTGATGCGATGTTACTTGGCGATTTACAAACTGCATTAACACCTGATAAATTTTTAGCCTTTACGCATCTGACTTCGACAAATAAGGCAAAAGGTATAGCAAATGTTACGGCGAGCAAGCCAGCACTTTTTAACGAGTTTATACTTCTAAACTCAAACGAAATTTATCACACCCAAGCAAAGTCAAAGCTGTTTTTACCAAACAAAGAGCAAGAAATTTTTAGCTCAGCAGATGAGAGTGAAGTAAAAATTTTTGATTTTTTGGGTTTAAAAGTTGGAGTTTTGATTTGCTTTGAGATTAGATTTAGCGAGCTATGGGCAAGGCTAAAAGGCTGTGATATAGTACTAGTGCCTACTATGTGGGGTGGTAGTAGAGCTGATGATTTTAAGGCACTTTGCAAGGCCTTAGCTATCATAAATAACTGCTATGTTGTTACTTCAAGTTCGCTTGATTTGGAGTTTACTGGGGTATTTTTACCAGATGCGGAGTTTAAAAAAGAGACAAAGTTTGAGCTAGAAAAGATAAAAGATATAAAGAAAAAGTTAGGATTAATATAAATGACACAATCAGAGCAGATAAAATGCCAAAATTTGGCTGATGAGATAGCTGATGAAGTTCAAATTTCACAGGCTTTATATAATGCTATAGCCACAACAAAGCGTGAAATTTTTGTTCCTATAAGTGCGCACGCGTATTCGGTAAATGCCCATCCTATTGAGGGCGGACAGTGGATAAGCTCCCCTTTAAGCGTTGCAAAGATGACAAAGGCTTTGGAATGTGAAGATGTTGATAATGTCCTTGAAGTTGGTTGCGGAAGTGGATATCAAGCGGCTATATTATCAAAGCTTGCGCACCGTGTTTTTAGTGTCGAGCGCATTCAAAAGCTAGCTATGGAGGCAAAAAAACGCTTTGAGAGTTTGGGTATAAAAAATGTCCATGTTAGATTTGACGATGGAAATTTGGGCTGGGCTAAATATGCACCATATGAGCGTATTATCCTTAGTTGTGGGTGTGAAAGTGTGCCAGATAGACTTTTTTCACAGCTTAAGGTGGGCGGAATTTTGGTTGCTCCAGTAGGCAAGGCAAACCAGCAAAATATCGTAAAATTTACAAAGCTAGCAGATGGTAATATCAAAGAAGAGATCTTTGATGAGTGCCTTTTTGTGCCGCTATTAGCTGGGACTGAGTGAGCGGCTAAAGACCGCTTTTGCCCTTAATAAAATCTATAGCTATTTTTGTAAAAACCTGCCATCTTCTAAAATATATCTAAAAACTATCCTATCTACATAAGTTCTAAGCTCTGTTGCCTCTAGGTCGGTACAGATAAAATTTCTCATTAACTGCCTTTATTTGGCGTTAAATTCTGCCATCATCTCATCTGTAAATTTATGAAATGGTACCTCATCGTTTGTAAGTAGTGAGTGTGCATAAGTTAGCTATTTATTAGTATAGCTTGTGTTTGTTATCCAAGTGACTTTATCAACTTGCTGTGGGTAGTTTTTACTTGGTTCATTTAGCATATTTTGTATGTCAGGGTGTGAACAGTCATTAGCGGCTGCAAAACCTAAAAACAAACAAAGAAAGAGAAAATTTTTCATTTTAAACCTTTAAAATTTGGGCTAGCCCACATATTGCGGGCTAGAAAGAAGTAGCTAAATATTAGTTCTTTAGCTGAAGTAGAGTGTTTAGCATCTCATCACTTGTGGTGATGGTTTTTGAGTTTGCTTGATAGCCACGCTGGATAACGATAAGCTGGGTTAGTGCACGGCTTAAGTCGACATTGCTTTGCTCAAGTTTAGCAGCAGCCACACCGCCCTTACTTCCCATGCCAGCAGAGCCTACTACTGCCTCACCTGAATTTGCACTGGCTGAGAATACATTACCACCCTCAGCAACAAGACCCTCATTGTTTGTAAATGTAGCAAGGGCGACTTTAGCCAGACCAAAACTCTTACCGTTGCTAAATGCACCTATGATAGTGCCCGTTTCATCTATTTTAACATCTTGTAAGATTCCACCTTCGTAGCCATCTTGTGTTACATATTCGGTAGATGAGTCTCTGTCAAAACTTGTTAATCCACCATTTTCGCTATTAAGCCCAAAGTCAAGTCTTACGCTTTGACCTGAGGCTGAGCCGTTATTGGCAGTAAATGTAAAGCTTGCCGGGTTGTAACTAGAAAGCGCACCTTTAGAATCAAAGCGAAGCGAGCCTGTGATAACATTTGCTGGACCCTCACCTGAGAAATTTATCTCTGCTGGCTCTGGTACTTGGATAACCATATTCCACTCAGTTCCGCCATCTAAAGTAGTCCCTACTTTTGCCCATTTTACGCTTACGGTGTGTTTTGAGCCAAGAGAGTCAAAAATTTCTATTGTCGAACCATGACTTGACATAACCATCTCAGAGCTCGTTCTTATCGCACGGCTTGGACTTAGCGAACCTTCTAGTGATGCCATTATGGTAGTTAGGCGGACATTTTCATTAACTGCTTGCTCAGTTCCAGTAGCTTGGCTGGTAAGTCCTGTTATGCTTATATAAAGAGCTTGGTCGGCTACACCATCAGCTGGATTTTCTAGCTGAAACTGACCTTGCTTATTGACTGTAAAAGTTACACCATCATTTGCATCAGCCGACATAGCATTTAAGGCTTTTACACCAGCTAGATGCTGTTGAGCCTCTGTTAGTACTATACCAGCTGCTGTTGCTGCATTATTTGCTACGGTTATAGCATTAGTATAGGCTGCTTCAAGAGCTGGATCGGCAGCCGTCAAAGATGCTTTTGCTGCTGCCAATCCACCATTTGCAAAAGCATTTGTAGCATTTGATGCAGCCAGAGCTTGACTAGTTTCAAGAGAGCCATCACCATCATAATCAACATAAAATCTTGCATCTTTTTGCATGGCTGCACGCAAGTCTTCTGTGGTATTTATCTTTCTTGCTACACGATCATTTGCGTCGTGGATAGGTGTTGTCGCTGTTGAAGTATAGACATATTGATAAGCAGTTACTACATCGATACTTCCTAGTCCAGTATTATCAGCTGCATTTTTAACCAAGTGAACATTTTTTGACTGGGCGGTTGTGCCTGAGTTATTACGATTTATTAGCGTTAGCTGGTTACCAGCTGAAATTTCTGCTCTTACGCCAGTGGTGTTGTACTGTGCATTAATAAGACTTGCAACATCACTTATAGAGGTTATAGTATTGCTTTTAATAGCTACACCATTTAAAGTGATGTCAAGTACTGAACCACGTGGAAGCTTACCGATATCAGCAGCATTGCCACTACCAACTGAGTAAGGTTTTGTTGTTGCATTTGCATAGCTTACCCAAAGACCTTGACCTTCACGCAAAGCAACCGCGTTGCCATCTTTGTTAAAAATAACTGAAAGATCGACACCGCGTTCGGTTAAAATTTGTTCATTTTTGGCATTTGTATAGAATTGATTTGAGTTTTTGTCGTTTTCGTTATGGATTTCTGAAGTACCAAATATTGCACCATCAGTATTAGAGTCGCGACCTAAGTTGTATGAGTCAAGCGAATAAATAGGCGTAGAGCGTGAGCCAATAGAATTTCCTGAGTCAAGATTGGCTTTAATATTAACCATGGTTGTCGCCCTTGCTGGTGTTGTAAGTCCTTGCTTGATTACGATATTACCAATAGGTCCAGTCGAGTCTATCGCACCAGTTTCTTCATCTCTTGTCCAGCCTTGAACGATGTAGCCACTGCTGTTTACATAGTTGCCAGCTCTGTCAAATAAAAATTCTCCATTTCTTGTATAAAGATCTGTTTTGCCACCATCTGGGCTTACTATGAAAAATCCATTGCCTTGTATGGCTAGGTCTTTGTTGTTATCAGTAGTTTTTAGTGTGCCTTGTGAGAAAATTCTAGTTGTTGAGTCTATCGTAGTTCCAAGACCGATTTGTGTAGCATTTTGACCGCCTAATTCACCTTGTGGAGCTGTGGCAATACTTGGAGTTTGACTTAGCATATCGGCAAAATTTGCACGAGAGTATTTAAAGCCAGTCGTGTTGACATTGGCAATGTTATTACCTTCGACATCCATAGCTATCTGGTGGGCTTGCAAGCCAGAAACACCAGACCAAAGTGATCTCATCATAGTTTTATCCTTTTAAAATATTATTTTATCTTTGTAACAAGCAATAAGTGTTCCAAATTTTGCTTTTAAAAATGTAAAATTTTGTAGTTGTTTGAGGGGTAAATTTAAAATTTGTATATAGGTTGTATAAAGACCGATAGTAAATAAATTCCAGCCCTTTGGTTAAAGGCTGGAATTTAGACTAGCTTATTTTTTCATTTGGATAGCTGTTTGGATCATCTCATCACTTGTTGTGATACTTTTTGAACTTGCATCATAGGCTTTTTGCGTTACGATGACTTCTGTTAGTGCAGTACCTAAATCGACATTACTCATCTCAAGCATACTTGAGCGAAGTTTTACGCCATATACATACTCGCCAGCAGCATTGGTGTGAAAGTAGGGATTGCCAGAATTTACCGTTCTTGTAAATGTGTTGTCGCCTATTTTTGCTAGACCTTGATCGTTGATGAAGTGATAAATTCCAAGCTTTGCAACCTCAAAGGTGTTGCCATTACTCATTTGTGCTACGATGGTTGAGTTAGCATCCATCGCATACTCTTTCAAAATTCCCTCCAAATACCCATCTGTTTTTACATTTGTCATACCAGATGAGACCGAGCTTCTAAGACCATCATAAACACTGCCATCACCAGTTCCACCAAAGTCAAGTGCTACGCCACCCACACTTGATAGCGTGGTGGAGACTAGATGTGAGTTTTCATCAAATACCAGCGTGCCAGCTTGAGTTGCTATGACGCTACCGCTTTGATCGGTTATCGTTGCTATGGCATCCCAAGATGTTGCGTTTGATGCTTGTGGAAGTTGCTTTGTGAAATTTATATTTAGTATATTTTGTTCACCATTTGCTCCTACAAGCTCAGCTGAAATTTTTTGTTTATTTGCAACCTCTTGAGATGTTGCCAGTGTTGCAGAAGCGACCTTAACGCTTGCCATATCCATATAGTCTAAAGAGTAGTCGTTTATGCTCCAGTTGCCATTTTCATCTGGCCATGCGGTAATATCTATAAATTTGCCGTTTGCATCTTCTACCTTAACAGCTACGGCATCACCCTTTTTGAAATTTAGGACATTTGGGCTATTTTTAACATTTCCACTTATACTTATAGTCTTTTTTGTATTGTCTGTCGTAGCTGTGTAGCTTGCCAGATCAAGCGTAACGCTTAAATTCTCACTTTTTCTTTGAGAATTTAAATTTCCTTGTATGATAGCTTTTGTTGTTGGGCTTGCTGCTTGGTATAAAAAGCTTGGTAGTTTTATGTTTGTTTGCGCATCGGTACCAGCCATTTTAAGTGGGGATTGATTAGTTACGGTATAAGCTGGCGTGGTTGCGCCTGTTGAGCCGTATTGCTTCATAGCAACAGTACTTGGAGTTACAGGAGATAAAGTGTTCATGGTGCCTTGGACAAAATTTCCATAGTTATCCACCAAATTTCCAGCTGCATCTACATCAAAATTTCCAGCCCTTGTATAATAGGTGTGTCCGTGTCGATCATTAACACCAAAAAAGCCATCCCCTTGTATGGCAAAGTCAAATTTGTTTTCAGTAGCCTGAAAGCTACCTGTGTTCATATTTAACGCTGTTGTTTGTACTGTTGCACCAAGACCTACTTGGTCTGTTGTTGGGTTGTTGCCGGCCGCATAGACCGTTTGGTCAAAAACTGTTTTATATTCTGGTCTTGAGGCGCGAAAGCCTGCGTTGTTGATGTTTGATATGTTATTTGACCAAACATCCATACCAACGCTTTGGGTTTTTATACCCAAAACACCGTTATAAAATCCCCGCATCATGGCTTTTGTTATCCTCTATTTAGTAGCGAGTTATAGGCGGCTTCAGCAGCATCGGCAAGTGCATTTTCAGCATCATTAGCTAGAGTTGCTGGTGAAGGCGTTGTAGATGGTGCTGGCTGTGGCTGACTTGGAGTGCTAGAACTTGCCTTGCTTTCTATACTTGGTGCATTGTAATACTCAGCTATAGCATCCGTTGAGATGTATTCGCCTGCTATCTTAACTTGCGCCTTACCATCAACAAATTTCACAGACTCAACTGGATATGTACCGTAGTTTGCACTTTGAGCCCTACCCTCAGTGTCTGTGTATCGAATTTTTGCTCTATAACTACCAGGTGCGGCGGTGGTGCCATCATTTTTAGAAAGATTCCAGTCAAAGGTGTTTGTGCCAGCTCTTAGATCTTCTACTTTTATACTTTTTATGACATTGCCGCTTGCGCTATTGTCCATGATCTCAACTACGCCAGACTTCAGATCATTTGGTATATAAATAGGTACTTTTATGTTTGTTTCACCCTCTTTTACACTAATAGAATCACTGCCAAGTGTAGCCATCTTACCAAGTGAGCTTAGTGCGTACATACTTGAGTTAGATTTTAGCTGACTTACAAGCTCTTTCATCGTTGAGTTTGTGTTTTCTTGCATTTCTAGTGTGGCTAGCTGACTGGTTTGTGTTAGCATCTTTTCAGTATCCATAGGCGCTGTTGGGTCTTGATATTTTAACTCCGTAAGTAAAAGCGTCATAAATGCATCTTTATCAAGCTGTGCTGACGGATTTGTGCCATCTGCTTTAGCTAGCTTTTCAGCATCCTTTTTTGCTTTTAGTTTTTCAGATGTAAATTGCCCTGATATATCAGAAATGCTTGTTGACATGGTTTTCTCCTTTTATTTTTATATATATCTTGGTATGACGAGTTCTAGCGAAGCTACATTTTGCTCATCTTCGCCATCAAATTCGCTGTTGTCTAAATTTTTATAAGTTCTTTTGCCCTGCTCTTGTTGCTTTTGGTTTTGATCACTAAAGTTCATCTGTAGCTCTGTAAAGCCCATATTTACCATATTTGCTTTAAATTCTGCTTGGTGTTGCAAAAAAAGATTCATGGTCGCGGTAGTTGAGTTAAAATTTACATGTAGATTATTACCGCGATTTACCATTAATACCTCTACTTCGCCTAAATTTAGCGGATTAAGAGTGATATTTACCCTAGTAAAAGGCGATTTGTAGTTTTCTATCTGCTCGGCTAAATTTTGACTAAAGTTGCTAAGTGTTTGTGATGTTAGTCTGCCTTGTATTTGTGACTGTGCATTTTTGGCTATGTCGCGCACCATGGCATTTAACTCACTGTTATCGTTCGTTTGCTCAAAGGCTCCCTCACTGGCTTGCTCTTCTGTGCCACTTTGTCGCTCAGGAAAAAGTAGGCTTTGCAAATTTACCTTTTGCTCTTTTGCGCCCTCTTTTGGTGTAGGCTTTAAAGCTTCGTTTAGTGTGTCAGTTGTGGCTACCTTTGGGGCTTCTTTAACTAGCTCATCGCTTATTTTGGCTGTTTGAGCTTCAGATGTTGGAACTTGTGTTTTAGTGGGCTCAGCGACTTTAGTAACTTGTGTTAAAAGCTCGTTTAGCTTTGGTGCTTGTTCTGGCTTACTCTTTTGTATCGTATGCTCAACTTGCTTTTTAAGCTCGGTATTTATGGTATTTGCAGGCATAGCAGGTGTAAAAAAGTCATTTTTGCCAAGATTTTTAAACATCTCACCAAGTTTGGTTACATCCTCTTTTGTTATCTTGATATTCTCAAGTCCAAGGTCAAATTTCTTAGCCAGATCAAGAAGCTCGTTGATACTTTTAACATTGCTAAGCTCTTCAACATTTTCAGGAACACTAAGAAAGCTTGCTATCTTTGAGCTAAAGTCTGGAAATTTGCTTATCTTTTCATTACCATTTAGTATCTCTAAGACTTGTAAAAGCTGCATAAAATTTGCATTTTCATAAAGCTCTGTTTTTGTAGCATCATCAAGCTTATTTGTGATCTCTTCGCTGATTTTGCTCATAGCTTCAGCTGTTGCTTGCTCTTGCTGCTGAGTTTGCATGGCAACGGATTTGACAATCTCTTTAACATCTTTTTCACTAAGTGCTGCACCTTTGTTTGTCTTATTGGCTGCTGCATCCATAACCATCGATAAAAATTCGCCACTGCCGCCACTTTTTTTGTTGGTAGGTGAGCTTTTTTTGTTGTTGCTTGTAGCTAGCAGATCGATAGCATTTTTTGCATCACTAAAAGCTTGCATATTTATCCTTTAAATTTTTCTAAGCTTATATAAGCAATATCTGTTCCAAAAATATTAAATCTTTACTAAAGTAGTTTTTAGTGAGTAAATCTTAGCTTTTAAAGGGTTGCGTTATATTTAATTAAATTTTGACATTAATAACTTCATGCGTGCAGGTTTACTTTGGGGGAATTTTGATGAGAAAAAAGGGGCAAGGCCCCTAAATTTACACCTTTTTAGGCACAACTAGCATATTGACATATCGTCCTTCTATGATAGGCTCTTTATCACGCTCGGCATAGTCTTTTACCATCTCCCAGACCTTATTTAACATCACGACACCAGCTTCTGGCTGTGCCATCTCGCGACCTTTTAAAAATACACGAAATTTAACATGCTTACCTTCGCTTAGAAATTCAAGTGCGTGTTTGACTTTAAAATTTATATCATTTTGTGCGATTTTAACGGAGAGTTTAAGCTCTTTAACTTCGATAACTTTTTGCTTTTTCTTGGCCTCTTTTTGCTTTTTTTCTTGCTGATAGCGGAATTTGCCGTAGTCCATAATCTTACAAACTGGTGGCTTTGCGTCAGGTGCGATAAGCACCAAGTCAAGCCCCATTTTATCAGCTATCTTTAAAGCCTCATCTCTTGAAATGACACCATAAGCCGTGCCATCATCGCCAACACACCTAACCTCGCTCGCTCTAATGTCCTCGTTGAGCAACACCTCTTGTTCTTTACTCAATTAATCTTTTCCTTTAAAGTGAAATTTTGGTAATTATATCCTAATTTTGTTTGAAATTTGTTGTTATTTGTGTAAAATTTTATTTTATTATAAGTTTTTTGCGTTTGTGTGTGTAAAACTAGGCTCAGCACGAAGCCAAACCTAGTTTAAATTTTGGATTTTGTTGGTTGATTTGTATCAAAATTTAACCTCAGCCACTTTTGCTTCAAGCTCTTTTACAAACTCCATTAAGCTAAGCTCTCGCTGCTCTCTTGCGTGGCGATCCCTTAGGGCGATGCTTTCGTTTGCCACTTCGCTATCGCCAAGCACAACTATCATAGGCACTCTTTGCTTTTCAGCTGTGCGAATTCGCTTATTTAGGCTTTCGTTTTTGCTTGAAATTTCGCTATCGACATTGATCTTTCTTAGCTCACGAGCAACTTTTTTGGCATAATCAAGATGTGCCTCAGAGATCGGCACGATGACAACTTGCGTCGGAGCGATGAAAAACGGCAGCTCGCCAGCAGTGTGTTCTAGTAAAATTCCAATAAATCGCTCAAAGCTACCAAGTAGGGCGCGGTGAAGCATTACTGGGCGTTGGCGTTCGTTGTTGCTATCGATGTAACCTAGATCAAAACGCTCTGGCAGGTTAAAATCAACCTGTATAGTTCCGCACTGCCACTTGCGCTTTAAAGCGTCCGTAATCTTAATGTCGATCTTTGGTCCATAAAACGCACCACCACCTTCATCTATGCCGTATTTAAAGCCGTTTTCATCGAGTGCTTCTTTGAGTGCTTTTGTAGCCGTTTCCCAAATTTCATCATCTCCGATGGCTTTTTCTGGCTTGGTTGAAATTTCCATCTCATACTCAAAGCCAAAATTCTCCATAATCTTTCCAGCAAAGCTTAAAATTTCAAGGATATTTTCCTTGATCTGATGTGGCATACAAAAGATATGTGAGTCATCTTGTGCAAATTCTCTTACACGAAAAAGCCCGTGTAAGGCACCGCTTTTTTCATGACGATGAACAACACCATACTCAAAAAATTTAAGTGGCAAATCACGATAACTACGAATATCTGTTTGATAAACCTTAATATGCCCTACGCAGTTCATAGGCTTGATGCCATACTCGGTCTCATCTATCGTTGTAAAATACATATTTTCTTTGTAGTTTGCATAGTGTCCTGATTTTTTCCATACATCAGCCTTTAAAAGCTCAGGTCCTCGCACTGGCTCATAGCCTCTATCTCTATGCGCCTTGTAAAGAAGTTGTTCTAGTTTTGAGCGAAGTCGTCCGCCATTTGGCAGCCAAAATGCAAGACCTCCTCCGACCTCTTCATCAAAACTAAATAGCTTCATCTCTACACCAAGCTTTCGGTGGTCGCGCTTTTTAGCCTCTTCAATGATACGCATATGCTCTTTTAGGCTCTCTTTGTCCGCATAGGCTGTGCCGTAAATTCTATTTAACATCTCACGGCTCTCATCCCCGCCAAGATACGCACCAGCCACACGAGTTAGCTTAAAAAATCGTAAAAATTTTGTATTTGGAAGGTGTGGGCCTCTACAAAGGTCTTCAAAATCCCCTTGACTATAGCTCGAAACTTCGCCATCTGGTATGCGTTTTAACACCTCTTGTTTTAAGTCGTCATTTTTAAATTTCTCTACCATAGTGGCTTTTGTTGAGCAGGTTTTAACAAGGTCATTTTTAAGCTCAGCCAGCTCTTTCATCTTTTTTTCTATCGTTTCAAGATCGCTCTCGCCAAGCTTTGTACCATCTTCATCAACACGAAAATCATAATAAAATCCATCTTCGACATTTGGTCCGACAAAAAATTTTGCTTTTGGATATAGGCTCAAAATCGCCTGCGCCATAAGATGCGCACAGGAGTGACGGATGACATGAAGTGCTTCTTTTGAGTTGTCAAAATATATAGGCTCTGCCATACTTTCTCGACCCGCGATACTTTGAGTATCGATGATCTCACCGTTTAGTTTATACGCGATAATCTCGCTCATGTGTTTTCCTTTTTACTGAATTATCTTTCATACTCCGAAAGAATAAGCTAAGATTTTATCCAAATCGTCTTTAAGCGATACTTAATAATCATTTGATATGTTGAAATTTCACTAAATTATATTTTTATATTTAAAATATAATAATAACTTTTTTAGGTTACTTTATTTATATAATTAATTATATTTTAAGTCAAATCAGGTTAGAATTTCATTACAAAATGAATTTCGTCTTTGCATTACATCGGATTCATTTTCTCCCGACAATCAGTGCGAGGAAGTGGTTAGCCTCGCACATTCTACTATATCTTTAATATAGCCTAAAAAAATTTTCAAATTTACCGATATAGCTTCGGAAGTATTATAAAAGGATGCAGTATGATAATAAATAGTTTAAATGTAAATTTACACACAAATAATGCCAAAATGGACTATACTGAGGTAAATACAAGCGAACAGCTCATGCTTAATCCAAGTGAAAATGTTCTAACAAACGAAACCAAAACAAACTCAATGTTTGAGGCTCAAGATGAGGGCTCAAAGCTTACTCAAGCTGATACACAGGCTATAGCAAAGCTTGTGTACAAGGGATTAAGCTCGATGAAAGACTTGCGAGATGATACGCTCATTAGCGCTGCTCAGAGTCAAAATTTCACACAAAATTTATCTCAAAATGTAGATATAAATAATGAGGCGTTATTTTTAATAAATGAAGCCCGCGCAAACCATGAAAATTTACTCCAAACTCCACCCACTCAAAGTGTGCATACGCTTACAACACAGGGTATTTTAAAAAATGAAACAGATGAGCTTAGTGTGCAGCTAAGTTTTAATCTTTCAAAAAGCTTTACTGATGCCACTGGTATTGGGCGTGATGCTCAGCTTCCAAAAAGTATAGAAGTGCGTTTAAACGGAGAAATACCAGCAATCTCAAAAGATAAATTTAATTTTTTTGTAGATGCAGATGGCGAGAGCGATCAAGTCTCACGACTTGATAAGGGCGAGGAAATTTTGCGTGTTAGTAAAGAGAAGGTTGCCAAAAAAAAATGAGATTAAAGATGAGCTAAAAAAAGAGGCTTTAAAAGAGCTTGCGGCAGAGAAAAAAGCGCAGCAACTTGATGAAAATGATGAAATTTTTAACCGTCTGAGAGTTTGGGAGGGAGATGTGAATGAGCGCCGTCTCATAGGACTTGGTGAAGTTGGTGAGGGAGCTGTATTTTTAGCAGGTCCAAATGGAAATTTTGATGGGTTAAATAGCTATCAAGGCGGTGCAAATTTTGGCTTTAATATGCCTACTCATAGCACATCGGCGGCTATACTAAACGACACTAGAGGCACTTTTGATAGGCTAAAACAAAATCTTGACCGTATAAATACCCAGCTTCAAACAGCCAGCGAAATAGAAGCAAAAGAGATCTATGTCCAGATAAGCAATATAGAGGCAAAAATCTACCAATAAACAAAATTCGCAAGGAGGCAAGCGATGAGGATACAAGAGTATAGTATCGGCATGCAGGCAAATAGCTTTGCATTTAAGGAAAATTTTCTAGGAACACAAGCTTCACTAAGCACGAGCGAAAATACTTTTACAAACTCAAAAGCAACTGCTATTATAATGCCAAAAAAGATAGGAGCGCAAAAAGCACAGACAGATCCTGTCGTAGTAGGCAAGATAGCCGATGAGGCACTAAAGCTGATAGCCAAAATCCGTGAAAATAAAAGCGTAGATGCAAGTGAGCTTTTGGTAAATTCACAAAATCTTACAGCGCTTTTTAATGATGTAAATGAGAGGGTAAATTTTGTTATAAACTCTGCTCGCACACAGCTTTCAAATTTTGTGCAAGTAGAGCGAGAACATGAGGCGCTCAGTTTTAGCACTCAGGGCATTGTAAAAGCAGATGGTAAAGAGATAAAACTCGATCTAAATTTCAACCTTTCTCGAAGCTTTACACAAGTTGTTCGCATGAGCCATGAAGTGACATTTTTTGACCCGTTAGTCATAAGTTTTGATGGTAAGATGCCTACTATTAGCGATAGTTCGTTTAGTTTTGATATAGATGCTGATGGTGAAGTAGATCAAATTTCACGACTTGGTGCTGGTTCTGGTTTTTTGGCGCTGGATAAAAATGGAAATGGCAAGATAGATGATGGAAGCGAGCTTTTTGGGACAAAAAGTGGAGATGGTTTTGCTGATCTAGCTAAATACGACGATGATAAAAATGGCTGGATAGATGAAAATGATCAAATTTTCAAAAAGCTTAGAATTTGGCAAAATTTTAATGATGGGCAGCGACTCGTTGGACTTGGAGAGGTTGGCATAGGAGCGATATTTTTAGGTAGCGCAAAGGGTGAGTTTAGTTTTAATACCCTTGAGACAAATGAGTCGCTTGCTAAGCTAAAAAGCAGTGGCTTTTTCTTATATGAAAATGGCAAAAGCGGTTTTATAGCTCAGATAGATATGGCAAAGCGGACTATAATAAGTGAGCAAAATACATCAATTAAACTGCCTAACATCACGTCATCGCCAAGTTTCGAAAATGGGTCTGTTAAGATTAAAGAAAAAATTTGTTAGATAAGCTTAGAAAACGCCTGTCTGCACTCATCTCAAAGCTCGCTAGTGCTGATAAAAAGCAAGCAAGGACGATACAAATGCAGATAAATCAGATAAGTATGCAAATTTTTTCTTTGATGACGACAAAAATATATTAAAAAAGCTAAAAGAGGAAAATACTCTGCAAATTTTAGTTTTGCAGAGTATGAAATTTGGGCTTTTAGTACCTTAAATTTACTGACATCCCTCGCACTCTATCGAGCGATCGGCGACATTATTGACTTTTTCGCTATCTGGGCTTTCGCTTCTTAGGTAGTAGGTTGATTTAAGTCCAAGTTGCCAAGCAAGCGTGTAAATTTCGCTTAGATAGCCGCCACTTGCCTTATCAAGGCTCATAAATATATTTAGGCTCTGACCTTGATCTATCCATTTTTGGCGGATCGCACCAGCTTTTATTAGCACACGCTGATCTAGCTCGTATGCTGGGGTGTAGTACTGCCAAGTATCGGTGCTTAAATTTGGCACGACATTTGGGATCATGCCGCTTAAGTTGTGCTCAAACCACTTGCGTTTATACACAGGCTCGATAGTTTGAGTTGTACCCACAAGGATCGAGATCGAGCTAGTTGGCGCGATAGCCATAAGATAGCCGTTTCTCATGCCATCCTCTTTGACTTTGGCTCTTAGTTTATCCCAGTCACAGCTGTCCTCGTCAAATAGACCGCCACGAGTTACAAGTGCTTTTGCGTTTTCGTTTGCACTATCTATCGGGAAAATTCCCTTGCTCCATTTTGAGCCTTCATAAGTCGGATAAATGCCCTTTTCAACGGCTAAATTTGAACTTGCATAGATAGCTTGATAGCTTATGTTTTCCATTATGCTATCGATGAGTGATAGGTGATCGTAACTTCCCCATTTGACTTGCTTTGTAGCTAGCATCTCAGCTTCGCCCATTACGCCAAGCCCGATAGCACGGGTGTCTAGGTTTGTATCTTTTACCTTTTTGTGCGGGTAGAAATTTAGATCTATCACATTATCTAGCATACGCACAGCTATTGGCACGACACGAGCTATGTCGGCTTTGGTGTTGATTTTGCTTAAATTTATACTCGCTAGGTTGCATACTGCTGTTTTGCCAGCTTCGGCCTCTTTTTCTACTATGAAAATTTCAACCCCATCAATACTATCAAGTGCGGATAGTTTTTTTGCTTTTTTTACAATACCGCTATTGACTTTAACATCATCTTCTTCGTGATATAGACGCACTTGTCCATTTGCGAGCGTGATCTTGATCTTGTAATAGTTCGGATCGGTATTTTGAAAAATTTCCGTGCAGAGATTTGAGCTACGGATAATGCCTGTGTGATCGTTTGGATTTGCCCTGTTGGCGTTATCTTTAAAGCCCAAAAATGGCATACCTGTTTCAAAGTAGCTTGTTAAAATTTTCTTCCAAAGCTCCTTTGCCATGACGACATTTTTTTGGATATTTTCATCGTTTTCATACTCGACATAGCGTTTTTCAAACTCTTCACCGTATAGATCGCACAGATCAGCGGTCTGTGCTGGGTCAAATAGCGTCCATTTCTCATTTGCGCCCACACGCTTCATAAACAAGTCATTTATCCAAAGCGCAGGGAAAAGCTCGTGCGCACGGCGACGCTCTTCACCTGAGTTCTTTCGAAGATCGATAAAGTCGCCCACATCCATATGCCACGGCTCGATATACACGGCTATCGCACCTTTTCTAGTGCCTAGCTGATCGACGGCAACGGCTATGTCGTTGGTTACTTTTAAAAATGGTATGATGCCACCAGCTGCGTTTTTGTGTCCGTCGATGCTACCGCCCATCGCACGCACTTTACTCCAATCCCAGCCGATCCCTCCGCCAAATTTTGACAGCAACGCCATCTCTTTGTAGCTATCAAAAATGCCTTCGATGTTATCAGGTGTTGAGCCGATGTAGCACGAGCTTAGCTGGTGGCGTGGGGTTCTTGCGTTTGAAAGTGTTGGAGTGGCTAGCATGACCTCAAATTTGCTGATAAGATCATAAAATTTCTTCGCCCAGCCTTGCGAATCAAGCTCGTTTTGCGCCAAAAACATAGCAATAGCCATAAACATCTGCTGTGGAAGCTCGATCGGCGCTCCCTTTTGATCTTTGATGAGGTAGCGATCGTAAAGCGTTTTAATGCCAAGGTAGGCAAACTGCAAGTCACGCTCAGGGCGGATATAGGCGTTTAGGTCGTCAAGGTCGTACTTTTCTTTTAGTCCTGGCACGATACGACCCGCTTTTTCGCCCTTTTCTAGGTATTCGCGAAGATGGTTGTAGCCGCTATAACCAGTTACTTTATGATATAAATCATAAAGGAAAAGTCGTGCCGCAACAAATGTCCAGTTTGGGCGATCGATGTCGATCTTTTCGACTGCCGTTTTTATGAGAGTTTGCTGGATCTCTTCGGTCGTGATCATATCGCGAAACTGGATCTTCGCATCAACTTCAAGTTCGCTCAGACTTACATTATCAAGCCCAGCCACGGCCTCTGTTGTGTATTTTTTGATCTTGCTTATATCAAGTTCTTCTGTTCTTCCGTTGCGTTTTAGTACTTTCACTTTTTTCCTTCTATCTTTAAAAACATCATCAAATTTTAGCCATTTGGTAAAACTTTGTGATATTTTTGGATTGAGAATTTTGTTATTGAATTAGAGATTTTAGCAAAAACTTACTTAAAATCTTTGAAATATTTAGAGCTAAAAATTTCAATAACTTCCCCTAAATTTATTAAAAGTAGACTACTAAATATTATCTTTGAATTTTAACTGCCAAAGATCGAAGCTCCCGCCGTTTGCGGTGTAGCCTATACGATTGACTGGAGCTTGAAAGCAATACCAAAACACCACACACCAGCTGATAAGTATGGTGTAAAACAGTCCAAAATTGCTTGTGCTAAATTTAAAATGCCCATACCGCGTAAGTGTCATAAATATATTTGAACCTACGAGTAGGGCGATGGTATAGGTGGCGTTTAGCAAGTGATGTCCTTAGAATGTTGTCTTTTGTGGCGAAAAATTTAGCAAAATTTGGCTTATGAAATAATTTTTAGCTCAATTTTTAATTATCTTGAAGAATATCAAGCACAATGAGCTATGCTCTTAACATTACAAGTGGCATAAACAAAGGTTGTCAAATATTTGGCAAAACTCAAGTAACACTTGTTTAAGAGAATAGTTATGGCTTCTAAAATTTTGGGCCCAAAGCTCAAATAGTCAAAAACTAAAGTTTCTTAAATGAATTAGCCACCCTTTTTTCAGTATTAATGATAGTTTGGAAATATTTTTGAAATATAATATTATGTAAACTATCAATATCTTGTTTGGTTACAATTTTAATTTTATTATCATCAAAAATTTCAACATATTTATCGGCATATTGCTTATAAATTTTAAAATTTTCATTTAATATTTGTAGATTATCAATAATTTGTGCGATTTTTTGAAGTGATGTCTTTGGTAGTTTTTCTAAAATTAAAACTGGATTAATATTTATTATTTTATTTGCTTTAAATATCTGCAAATCTTCTTTGTTTGCCTCTCTATAATAGTGTGATAAATTTTTAAAAACCGCTGTTAAGTCACTAAATTTAAAAAAGTAAATTTTACCATTCATAAAAGCAATATCGGTTCTATCCTGCAATACAAGCACAGTATCTTTTGTATGAAGTGTTGCGGTATTTGAAAAAAGCCAAAATGGCTTGTCTATCAGATTGGTTTTAAAAATTCTTTGAAAAAAGATACTGTTTTGTTTGATAACAAAAACATATTCTAAATCCAAAAGATACTTTTTGCTAATATCATTAGCACTTGTTGTGTTTAATAGATTGCTTACAGAAAGACTTTCATCTTTATTTAGCTCAATAAAAAATATCTCATCTTCTTCTAGTTTATAACTTCCTTTTTCTTGCATAAAGTCAATCTTTTTTAGATTGTCTATTTTGTTATAGTTCCAAATATTTTTTATGTTAGCAGTTGCAACCTTATAAAATTTCTTTTTGCCTGAACCAAATATTGAAATTTCACTCATTTTAATCCTTTTGTAAAAATGTAAAATCATTTAGTTTTATTAAATTAGTTAATTGCCTATCACTTGTTTTTATTTTCTGTTTTGACATTAAAAATAATCTATAATTAGAATACTCTTTTTTTGGATTATCTGGGATATTTCCACCTTTGATACTAACTTCATAAAAGTTAAAACCAAAAAGAACAAATGGATTAAAAAAACTAAATTTGCATCTTTGAATTAAAATAAAAACCCCAGTAAAAATTATCATAAACAATCCCACTTCCGTGTTATCTATGCTTAAAGCTATAACAAAATATGCAACATATATAGGCACAAATTTTGGCTCTGCGATCTCAATAAAATCGCACATGGTGCTTTCCTGTCCATGCTCTTTTAGGCGTAGTATTAAAAATAAATTTGAATAAATAAAAGAGAAAACAAAAAGACCAAGAGCATAGTAAGATAAATGATTTTTCAGCAAAAAAACGATAATAATCGGGGAAACTGCTGAAAAAATATAAACCTGAGTACCAAATTTTATAACAAAATGTTTCATTTTTTTATTCTTTGGTTATTACTCCCCAAACACCCTAGCAAAAATTCTATCTACATTTTTTGTGTAGTATTCGTACTCAAAACACTCTTTTATCTCGTCTTCGCTAAGGCTTTTTTTAAGCTCCTCATCAGCTAGTAAATTTTGTAAAAATAAACTTTCGCCGTTTGCATTGAGTGCCGCTTTGCCAGCTTGCAAGTCCGCCCAGACCTTCATCGCGTTTCTTTGCACGATTTTATAAGCGTCTTCCCTTGATATACCACGCATCGGAAGCTGTAAAAGAACGCGTTGAGAAAAGACCAAACCGCCCGTGAGATTAAGGTTTTTCATCATATTTTCAGGATAAACGACAAGATTTTTTATGAGATTGCTAAGGCGTGCGAGCATAAAATCCGCAGTTATAAAGGCATCTGGTAGGATAAATCTCTCAACCGAGCTGTGGCTGATGTCGCGTTCGTGCCAAAGTGCGACATTCTCCATCGCTGGAGTGGCGTATGAGCGTAGCATTCTGCAAAGCCCTGTGATATTTTCGCTAAGCACTGGATTTCGCTTGTGTGGCATGGCACTTGAGCCTTTTTGCCCCGGGCTAAAATACTCCTCCGCCTCATAAACTTCGGTTCGCTGATAGTGTCGCATGGCAACGGCGATCTTTTCGCAACTTGACGCAAGTATGGCGATGGCGTTTAGTACTTGTGCGTAGCGGTCGCGCTGGATGACTTGATTTGACGCTGGAGCGACGCCAAGTCCCAGCTCTTCGCATGTAAGCTCTTCAAGCTCGAGCGGTGCATGAGCGAAATTTCCCATCGCTCCGCTTATCATGCCGACCGAGATGACCTTTTTAGCATGCAAGATGAGCTCTTTTGCACGTTTGATCTCATCGTGCCATATCGCCACAACTAGACCAAATGTGATCGGTTCGCCGTGAATTCCGTGGCTGCGACCGACCATAAGCGTGTTTTTATGCTCCGTGGCACGCAGTTTTAGTGCGTCAAGTAGCTCGTCGATATCAGCTTCGATAAGCTCGATACTATCACGGATCTGAAGGGCTACAGCGGTGTCGATACAATCGCTTGAAGTCATACCGTAATGTACAAATCTACTCTCTTCGCCAAGGCTTTCGCTCACACTTGTTAAAAATGCGATGACATCGTGCTTTGTAACCTTTTCTATCTCATCGATTCTACTCACATCAAAACTAGCATTTTTGCAAATTTTATCACAATCATCATCGCTGATAAAGCCTAGTTTATTCCACGCTTTTACAGCTGCCTTTTCGACTTTTAGCCATGCGTCGTATTTGGCCTGTATGCTCCATTTGTCGCTCATAATCTTTCGTGAATATCGCTCTACCATAATATGCCCTTTATTTGAAATTTTGTATAATTTTTAAGTTTTGATTATATAAAAATGGCTCTGAAAAGCTGGTTAAAATCTAAAAATAAAAGGAAAAATTTGCCCTATATAAATAAAAAAATAGCTCACTCAAATGGCAAAAAGGCGTATGAAATTTTGCTAGATTTGGGATATGATATGCGCTCGGCACAGCGTCTAATAGATCGTGCTAGACTTGCGTGTAGTGGTGAGATCGTGCGTGAGAAAAACGCTATCTTGCATGGTGATGTAACACTGATAGAATACGAGTGTAAGCCACGCGGGTTAAAGCCTATTTTTGAAACGGCGGTATTTGCGGTATTTGACAAGCCAAGTGAAGTGCTAAGTCATCCAAATGGCAGACACTGCGAATATTCGCTAAATGATGAAATTTACTCACTTTTTGGGCGTGAGGCGGCTGTGGCTCATCGGCTAGATAAAGAAACTAGCGGACTTATCGTCGTGGCAAAAAACAAGGCTTCACAAGTGGAGTTAAAAGGGCTGTTTGAGAGTAGGGCGGTGAGTAAGAGCTATCTAGCGATGGTACGAGGCAAGGTGTGTGTGAGCGAGCTTGTAGGGCGTGGTTTGGCGATGGAATTTAAGGCTTTAAGTGATGAGAAATTTTACACCGATGAGCTTGAGTGTATGAAAAGTGGTGATGAATTTGCTTTAAAGCAAGGTGAAAAATCGGTAAAAAAGTTTGGCGAAAATTTGGGGCTAAAATTTTTAGAGGGTGGTTTTGGCTCGTTGATACGCGATAGGATAAATTTTAACAATGAAATTTTTGTCGTAAATGCAAGTATGGGACTTGCGAAAAACTACGATGATGTAAAAACTAGAATGCAGATTTGCAGCAAGGCTCAGGGCGGCAAGAATGCCGTGACAGTCTTTGAAATGCTGTACTATGATGAAAGGGCGGATGCGAGTTTACTTCGATGCTATCCGCTAACGGGACGGCAACATCAGATAAGGTTGCATTTGTTTCACGTGCAACATAAAATTTTAGGTGAACCACTTTACGGGCTAAACCGTGATGATGTGATAAAAATTTTGGACGGCGAGATGGGCGAAAGCGAAAGAGTGGCAAAAACTGGTGCAAGTCGTCTAATGCTTCATGCAGATGAAATCGCCTTTGAGTTCGGAGGTGAGAAGTTTTATATAAAAAGTGCGGTTGATATTATGACAGAGTTTGAAAATGTTGTTTCATAAAATATTGGTATAATTATTGTAAAATATTAAAGGATATAAAATGTTTAAATTTACTGCATTACAAAATCTACATCGTGATATGAAAGTACAAAATGAAACTAGGACTATTTTTCCTTTTGAGTTTAATAAAAGACCATTTAGTTGTATATTTCTAACCGATATTGTTCCATATGAGTTATATTTGACATCTCTTGGAGATAGTCCATTTGTTATTAAGTTAGAAATTAAAAATGGGTATGTGGTTGAAAATTTTATAGATAACTATAAAGATTTAGTTCGATATTTAGGTATAAAATTTGATCCAAATTACACATTTAAACCTGTCGATTTTTTTAAAGCTTTAAATAATAATATCCCAAGAGTTTTTATGGGGCGACCAGACTACAAAGATATTTTAAGGACTGTATCCGCTAAAAAAGATATTGAAGATGTTAATAAAATTTATTTTTGCGGTTGGAAACAAAACAACATCAGGTATGTGACAAAACAAAACATTGAAAAGACAAGAGCTGTCTTTGGGGATCAGCAGGCAGAATTATGCAAAAGCAGAAATATAAGTTCTTGCTGGACAGACAAAGCAAAAGATGAGGATTTAAGTAAGATAAATAAAAAATTATAAACAAATACTATTTTACAAAATCCTTCAAAATCTATAAACACGGACATTCTATCATTTCTTTTAAACATCTCAGCAGTTCGTCTAAAAATGGCTTTTGGATTGGTGTGGTGTAAATTCCATATCCCGATAGATTTTAACACACCAATAAATCCCTTGAATTATTTCAGTTGAATAACCCTAGCTCAAAGCATGTTTTGTCAAAATTTGCATCAAAGCAACTTGTCCTAGCTTTAAATTTAGATACAAAATGCCCTTTCGGCTCCGCCTATATCTAGCACTTCGCTGCCTAGTGTCATCACGCCAAGTCCGTGTTCTGTGTCCCACGAGCAGTTAAATGAAAAGCCGATTTGCACCTTGCCTTGCTCGTTTGTTAGTAAGAAAATTTCTGTTAGTGTTAGTAGATTAGCAAAGCCAGAGATATCCGAAATATCAGGCATAAAATCAGCCTTTTTGCTCTCGTCATAGGCGTAAATTTCTTGCATTTTTGGATATTCGGTTAGCAGTTTTGTTAGTAAATTTGTTAGAATTTTTTGCTCATTTTGTTGCAAAAACTCAACTGCATTTTGCGTATTTTCATCTAAATTTTCCAGCTCTTCACCATACTCATCTATTGGTATTAAAGCGAAAACACCTGACTCTTCGCCAAAAAACTTCGCCCATATCGGTAAAGAAATTTTAAGCCGAACCCTAGTCGGTTCGTTGATTTTGACTAACTCACGTGGCGTTTCTAAGTGCTTGTTGAAAAATTCCATACACTGCCTAGATCTAGTAAAAATATACTCTGGTTCAGCGTCATAACATCGCCAAAAATGCTCCAACGCCTTGCTCTCGTTGCCACATCTAAGCCAGCATGCACCCTTGTAATACTCAGTAACATACGTAGCATTTCGTCCCGCAGATATGTGCCGATCACTCTCATCCATCCAGCGTTGCAGATTTCGCTCATCTTGCCTTGCAATAGACTCATTTATCATGCGACCTATCACGATATGGGCGAAGTGGTTTTTGTATTTTTCATCGTCTGCTTCTGCCCACTTTTGCTCGATAAATTTTACCACATCATCGCTTGTGATCTTGCTGGTTTTTAGCATCGATCGATCTAGAAAATCACTAATCTCATCCATCACATAGTCGGCATTTCTCACTGATTTTCCTTTATAAATTTTGTTATTATCTCACGCATATCTTGAAAATAGTCGGTAAATTTCTTATCTATTTTTTCGTAGTTTTTGATCTTATAAACATCATTTTTATCCCTATGACAAGCTATCAAAAATGTTGTAAAATGCATAATGTCAGCCACTTTTGCCTTTAAATTCGTATCTTTTATCTCATATTTTTGGCAAATTTTAATGATCTTTTTTAGCTGTTTTTCATCAAAAAACGCATCGTGATAGAGCAGATTGAAAAACGACTGATTGTTATCTCGGTCTATTTGTGAGCGCAAAAACTCATCATTTTTCATTTTCTTGCCTGTTTTTATCATCTCGCACGACCTTTATTATAAAGCTAACTCCTACTAACGCCACAACTGCTAAAAACGCAACCTGTGCTATATCTAAAACGCTCACGCCTTACTCCTTTTGCTTATGCTTTTGTTAGTGTTAGTTTTGTTTGAGATTTTATCTTTTGCTGTTTTTAAACTACTATCGTTAGTTATCTCGTTAGACTTTTTGTTAGCGGTAATGTTTGGCGTTGATTTGGCTGTCTTGGTTGAGTTTTTATTAACGGCGTTAGCTCTTTGTGAGTTTTGTTTTTGGCTTGTTTTGTTAGCGGTTTTTTGTGATGAAATTTCACTCACATTTTTACTAATGTTAGCTTGATTTGCACTAACAGCGTTTGGGTTTATCTGCTCCTTGCTTCGCTCTTTTAGCTGACCGCAAGCCGCCGATATATCAAGCCCTTTGCTCTGGCGGATCGTGCAACTAACGCCGTGAGCGGACATATAGTCTTGAAATTTTATCATCGTTTGGGTATCTGGACGAGCGTATGGACTGCCTTCATGTGGGTTAAAGTAGATGAGATTTACCTTAGCTTTGATACCGTGCAGTAGCTTCACAAGCGTTTTGGCGTCTCTTGTGCTGTCATTTAGTCCCTTTATGACTAGATACTCAAACAGCACTCGCTTACGCATATCCACTGGAAACTCACGCACAGCTTGCATCACGGCTTCGATGCTATACGCCTTATTTACAGGCATTAGTTTTGTGCGTAGTTCATCGGTTGTGGCATGTAGTGAGATGGCAAGTAGCACGCCTAGGTTTAGCTCTCCAAGTTTTTTTATCTGCGTGGCTAGACCGCTTGTAGAGATAGTTTGGCGACGTGCGGCGATAGCAAGTCCGTCATTTTCTTTTAAAATTTTAATCGCTGTTGCGACATTTGCTAAGTTGTCAAGTGGCTCACCCATACCCATATAGACGATGTTTATACGGCGTTCGTATGGTATGTTGTTTGCTTTTTTTATCCATAAAATTTGACCCACTATCTCGCCTGGAGTTAGATTTCGCGTAAGTCCGCCCTTTGCCGTCAGACAAAAGCTACAGCCCATGCGACAGCCAACCTGCGAGCTAACGCATATAGTGTAACGAGCGTGGCGTTTGATACCGCCGTCTTCGTGTGTTAGCTCCTCTTTCATCGGTAGCAATACGCTTTCTATGCGTGAGCCGTCAGTCGCTTCGAAAAGATATTTTACACTTTTATCTAGGCTTGTTTCACTTTGCACATATTTTAACGGCTCGAAGTGGAAATTTTCTTTTAAATTTTCACGCAACTCTTTTGGTAAATTTGTCATCTCATCAAAGCTATCGGCGTATTTTTTATATATCCACTCATAAATTTGCTTTGCACGAAATTTAGGCGTTACAAGCGTTTCTAACTCGTTTAAAGTAAGGTCAAGTATATTTTTCATATAAAGCCCTTCTCTTCAAGATAGTTATGTAGCATATCTTTTGCAAGGGCGTGATTTTTCACAAATTCGGTATGCGCGTTTGTGTCACAGAAATTTGTCGCGACAAAAATCCCTTTTGCGTCTATACCAAATTTCTGTGCAGTGGCAAGAACAGCGAAAAACTCCATATTTTCCGCATATGCACCAAGTTCAAAAAGCTTTTTGGCACTCTCTTTGTTTTTGGTTATGAAATTTGACGAGTTTATGAATGTTTCTTGTGAAACATCATTAAAAATATCTTGCGGAACAGGCACATAAGATTTATCGTCAAGTAGCGAAATTTCAATATTTGCAGCATTTTTACTTTCAAAAATTTCAAACAACTCGCCCTTTTGATACAGCCCAGCAGAACCAATAAAAATAATCTCACTAGGCAAGAAATTTCGCTCACTTTTTGTGTTTTTAGGGGTAAAATCAGCTAAAATTTTAGCCATATTTGTATCAGCTTCGCACTCTCTTTGTATTATTTTTGCTAAGTTTTCATCGCTATTTTCAAGGCTTTTTAACTCGTCAAAAAGGGCGAGTTTAGTTAAAATTTCACTCAGATTTATGCCACTTTGCACTAGCCCTATGCCGATTGGCGCAGCAAAATCAAAACTCTCACTCTCTCCAGCGCATACTATTAATCTAATCATTTTTGCCCTCATTTTAAATAGTTAAAATAATAGCAAAATAGTGATAAATTTTAGCTATTACTTGGTAAAATAGGTACAAAATATGCTAAATTTTAAACAATTTCACATTTAAAAAATGAAGTTTAGTAAAAATTTTATGGCATTTTAAAGGGGATAATTATGAGAAAATTGCTGTTGGTGGCGATTTTAAGTGCGATGTTTGGCGAGAATGTAACGCAAGAACAGCTAGATAAAGGAAACAAAAAGTGCCTTGCAGGCGAGTTTAGGACTTGCGGGACACTTGGTGAGCTGTATCAGTATGGTATATTTGGCGTGGCACAAGACTTTGCAAAGGCGGTTAAGTTTTACGAGATGGCGTGTGATGGAGGGTATTTTTCATCATGTACGAATCTTGGTTTTATGTATTACGAGGCACAAGGGGTTAAGGCTGATTATAAGAGAGCAAAAGAGCTGTTTAGCAAGGCGTGTGATAATGCGAACGCCCTAGGCTGTGTAAATCTTGGTGCGATGTATGAGCATGGCAGAGGTGTGCCACAAGATATGGCAAAGGCGGCGGCTTACTATCGTTTGACATGCGAGGCTGGGGTGCGTTTGGGATGTCATAATTTTGCAATTTATAGTTTTAATCAAAATGACAAACAGAGTGCAAAAGAGTACTTTAAAAAGGCGTGTGACCTTGGCAAGGACGATCCAGCAACACAAAATACACCAGATAATAAAGCTCGCTGGCAAAAGGCTTGTGATATGCATGAGGTGCTAAGGTAACATTTTTAGTTATATGTGTGATAGCTTTTGACATCTTAGCACTATTAAATTATAAAGCCAAATTTACAGCTTGTTCTATGTGAATTTGTGTAGTATGAAAAAGCAAAATATCACTGTCTTTTTACTATATCAAAAGTCCGATTTCAGTGCAGCCAAAAATCACTCCGCCAATCTCATTTGAGTGAGATTTTATAATTTGCAAAAAGCGATTTTTAGCACTTTGCGAGATCTCGCCTTTGCAAAGCTCATTAAAAATCGTATCATTTATAAATTTCATATCATTTTCATTTGGCACTACCACATTTACACCGCCATTTACAAGTGCCTCTTTGTAAAAATTTTCACGCATAGTATAGCTTGTACCAAGTAGCAAAACGCTTTTTACTTTGGCATTTTGCAGGGCTGTTAATGTAGTTGCGGCGATATGTAAGATGGGGATTTTTATGCTATTTTGCACTATATCATAGACTTTATGCATCGTGTTGGTGCATATAAGAATAAAATCCGCTCCGCCAAGTTCTAAAATTTTCGCGTGACCTGCCAAAATTTCACCTGCTTTTTGCCACTCGTTCTGCCTTTGGGTTTTTTCTATGGGTTCAAAATTCACGCTACTTAGTAAGATCTCAGCACTATTTAAACCGCCTAAACGCTCGTTTATAAGCCTGTTTATGCCGATGTAATAACTCACGCTTGATTCATAGCTCATTCCAGCGATAAGTCCGATTTTTTTCATATTTTTCCTTGTTGAAGTTTTGCCTAGGCGTTTAGCGTCTGAAATTTAAGTTTCAAATGCGAAAACTAGCCCAAAGCTAAATCCTAACACTCACACCATTTTCGCTCAAATACCGCTTCAAAGCCAAAATTTCAATCTCTTTAAAGTGAAATATACTTGCCGCAAGAGCTGCGTCAGCTCCAGCTAGAAATGCGTCTTTAAAATGCTCCATACTCCCAGCGCCACCACTTGCGATGACTGGGATATTTAGCTCACGACTCATTTGTCCTGTAAGCTCTAGCTCAAACCCAGCCTTCGTACCGTCTGCATCCATGGAAGTTAGCAAGATCTCTCCAGCCCCTCGCTCTTGCACCTCTTTTGCCCACGCAAAGGCATCCAGTCCGGTATCTACACGACCGCCGTTTATGAAGACATGATAACCTTGCTCCGTTTTTTTTGCGTCAATCGCTACGACCACACACTGAGAGCCAAATTTTTTCGCGGCTTCATCGATTAGTTTTGGATTGTGAATAGCGGCTGAGTTTAGGCTTACTTTATCGCAGCCCACATTTAGCAAAGCCGAGATATCATCGACCGAGCGTATGCCGCCACCGACCGTTAGCGGGATAAACAGCTCCTTTGCGACACGAGCGACGACATTGACAATGGTTTTGTTTCCAAGGTGTGTGGCGGTAATGTCAAGAAAGCACAGCTCATCTGCACCCTCGGCGTTGTAGCGTTTGGCAACTTCGACTGGAACACCAGCATCGACGAGTCCTACAAAATTTACACCCTTTACGACACGTCCGTCTTTGACATCAAGGCAGGGGATTATGCGTTTTGCAAAGTGGTTCATTTTGTATCCTTTTTTGGATATTGTAGCAAAAATAGGCTTATTTTGTTTGTAAAAACTTTATATTTTTAACTAATTTACTTTTAATAAAACTTTTGTAAGTATTTTTTGGATACAATCGGCAAATTATGTTAAAAGCAAAGAAAAAATTTGGTCAAAATTTCTTAAAAGATGAGAGTATTTTAGCAAAGATCATCCAAGCGATACCCAAGCAAACGACGCCTGATTTTGGTGGGCTAGTTGTGGAGATTGGGCCTGGCTTAGGTGATTTAACTTCTTGGCTATTAAAGAGCGGATATAGCGTGAATAGCTACGAGATAGATGACGATCTCGTGCCATATTTAGAGCAAAAATTCGCAAATTTTGCCAAAGATGGACGATTTAAACTGATACATAAAGATGCAAATTTAGCATGGGACGAGCAGGGTAGCTTGCTTGATATACCTTATATAATGGTTGCAAATTTACCTTATTATGTCGCAACAAAAATGGTACTAAACGCACTTAAAGATGACTTTTGTGTTGGCGTGATAGCCATGGTGCAAAAAGAGGTCGCGATAAAATTTGTCTGTAAGGGCGGAGAGAGCGAGTTTAGCTCGCTTGGTGTTTTAGCACATATTAACGGCAGGGCGGAGCTACTTTTTGATGTGACTCCTGAGTGCTTTGATCCAGTTCCAAAGGTAATGTCGTCAGTTTTTCAAATAAGCAAAGAACAAAAGCTAATCGCACCAGATGGGGTGTTTGAAAGCTTGAGTGAGTATGAGAAATTTCAGAGCTTTTTAAAGAGCTCTTTTAGCTCGCCAAGAAAGACTTTGCTTAAAAATTTAAGCCAAATTTGCGATAAAGCTTTTATAAATGAAGCATTTGCGAGTTTAGAGCTTAGTCAAAACATTCGTCCGCATGAGTTAAATGCCTTATTATATTTAAAAATTTACAACATAATAAAGGCAAAAAATGAGCGAAAACAATAACGAGGTAACTGGAACGAGCAAGGCAAATAAAAAACGCCGCTTTCGTCCAAAAAATAAAAACAAACAAGCTAACGCGACTAACACAAGTACAGCGTTAGTTAGTACACAAATACAAAGTGTTGTGGATAACTTCTTTGCAGCACCTTTTGATGATAGCAAAAAGTCTGAAAAAACAACTCAAGATAATACTAACAAACAAAATAACAAAAGGCATAATACTAACCAAAAAGAGCAAAATCCTAACAAGCCAGAACAAAAACAAAACGAAAAAAAGAAAAAAATTCGTAAAAATTTACCAGCTAAACTAAATGGCAATGAGCCTTGGCAGCAAGATATAGCTTCAGCTATGCAGGCAAATGAGGCTGCTCATCAGTTAATACTTGAACCATTAAAATACCTAAATTCAAGTGATCATAGGATTCGTGTGATACCGCTTGGAGGTCTTGGTGAGATAGGCGGCAATATGACTATCTTTGAGACCGATACAAGCGCAATAATAGTCGATATAGGCATGAGTTTTCCAAGTGAGAGCATGCACGGAGTTGATATACTTATACCTGACTTTGATTATGTAAGAAAGATAAAGGATAAGATAGCGGCTATCATCATAACTCACGCACATGAAGATCATATCGGTGCAGTGCCTTATTTCTTTAAAGAATTTAAATTCCCTATCTATGCTACGCCACTTCCGCTTGGTATGATAAATAACAAATTTGAAGAGCATGGACTTAAGGGTGAACGCTCGCTATTTCGCTCAGTAGAAAAACGCAAGCCTTATCTTATCGGTGATTTTGAAGTTGAGTGGATACATATAACTCACTCTATCATCGATGCCTCAGCACTAGCTATAACAACAAAAGCGGGCACGATAATCCACACTGGAGACTTTAAAATAGACCATACTCCAATAGATGGTTATCCAACCGATCTTGGCAGGCTTGCTTACTATAGTGAGCGTGGGGTGCTATGCCTTATGAGTGATAGTACAAATAGCTACCGAGAGGGCTTTACAAAGAGCGAAAGTAGTGTTGGTAAAACCTTTGATGCGATATTTTCAAAATCAAAAGGTCGCGTAATAATGAGCACATTTAGCTCAAACATTCACCGTGTTTATCAGGCTATAGAGTGGGGACTTAAATACAACCGCAAAGTCTGTGTTATTGGTAGAAGTATGGAGCGAAATTTATTTACAGCTATGGAGCTTGGATATATAAAGCTAGATAAAAAAATCTTTATCGATGCAAATGAGGTTAGCAAATTTAAAGATAATGAAGTGCTTATCGTGACAACTGGCTCTCAGGGAGAAACTATGTCAGCACTTTATCGCATGGCAACTGATGAGCATAAGTATATAAAGATAAAACCAACCGATCAGATTATCATAAGCTCAAAAGCTATACCTGGTAATGAAAATAGCGTCTCAACTGTATTAAACTTTTTAATAAAATCAGGCGCAAAGGTTGCATATCAAGATTTTAGTGAAATCCATGTTAGCGGACATGCTGCACAAGAGGAGCAAAAACTTATGGTAAGACTTGTAAAACCTAAGTTTTTCTTGCCAGTTCATGGAGAGTATAATCACATCGCAAAACACAAAGAGACGGCTGTAAGCTGTGGTGTTGATGAGAGAAATGTGTATTTAATGAGTGATGGTGATGTTGTTGAGATATGTCAAAAATATATGAAGCGTATTCGCACTGTAAAAACAGGCAAGGTATTTATAGATAATCAAATCAACAAACAAATCGCCGATGATGTTGTTATCGATAGGCAAAACTTAGCCGAAGCTGGCGTTGTGATGATTATCGCACAAATCTCAAGCCATGAACAAAAGCTCATCGGAAAGCCGCGTGTTATTAGTTACGGGCTTGTTGCAAATAAGCAAGATGCTGAATTTAGTCGCGAGATGCAAGAAATTTTGGTTCAATTTTTAAGTAATGTCAAAGAGGAGCTTTTAAAAGACAATAGAATGCTTGAAAGCCAGATCAGGCAAGTTATACGCAAACACATTTTTAGAAAAGTGAAAAAGTATCCAACTATCGTTCCGATAATATATGTGATGTAGGGATAATAATGAACGAGCTTATAAAAACTGCACAAGAAGTTTTGAAGCTAGAGGCTAGCGAACTAACAAGAGCAGCGCAAAATTTAGACATTGGATTTGCACAGGCGGTAGAGCTACTTTATGCCTCAAAAGGCAAAGTAGTAGTAACTGGAGTGGGCAAGAGTGGGCATATAGGCGCAAAGATAGCCGCAACACTGGCAAGCACTGGAACGCCAAGCTTTTTCTTGCATCCAACAGAGGCCATGCACGGTGACCTTGGCATGATAGGCAAAGATGATATCGTACTTGCTATCAGTTTTAGCGGAGAGAGTGATGAGTTGGTTAAAATTTTGCCACACATTAAGCGCTTTGGTGTTAGTATAGTTGGCATGGCAAAAAGTCACCAAAGCTCGCTTGGTAAATTTTGTGATGCATTTGTTAGCATAGATGTTAGTAAAGAAGCTTGCCCTTTAAATGCTGCACCTACAACATCTACAACATTAACACTAGCGTTAGGAGATGCGCTAGCTATTTGTTTAATGCAAAAACGGAATTTTAAGGCGGAGGATTTTGCAAATTTCCACCCGGGCGGAAGCCTTGGCAAGCGACTTTTTGTAAAGGTAAAAGATATAATGCTAACACAAAATTTACCTATCGTTAGTGATAATGTTAGTTTAAAACTTGCTATAGATGCGATGACTCACGGCAAAATGGGCAATGTTTTGCTAACTAACGAAGATGGCTTGTTAGTTGCAGTTTTAAGTGATGGCGATCTTAGGCGAGCTTTGATGAGTGAAAATTTTAATATAAATGAAAAAGCCATAAACTATGCCACTAAAAATCCAAAAGTATTAGATGATGAAAATATGCTTGCTATTGATGCGCTTGCCTTGATAGAAAGGTTTAAAATTCAGCTTCTTGTCATCGCTAGTGAGGGCAAAGTAAAAGGCGTGCTTCATATTCATGATTTAACAAGTTTAGGATTAAAATAATGCAAAAAATGCGAATAAATAAATTTATCTCTCATAACACAAACTACTCACGCCGTGAGGCTGATGAACTCCTAAAACAGGGTAAAGTAACGCTAAATAATAGAGTTGTTAGTGATATAGGCATTAGCGTTAGTGAAGATGACAGGATTAAGATAAATGGGCGATTGATAAAGTTTAAAAAAGAATTTACCATGCTCGTTTATCACAAACAAAAGGGCGAACTAGTAACCAAAAGCGACGATCGCGGTCGAAAGACGATATATGATAACTTGCCTCGCGGCTTTTCAAAATTTGTTAGTATCGGACGGCTTGACTATGCTAGTGAAGGGCTTTTGCTGCTCACTGATGCACCTGCTATCGCAACTGCTTTGATGGCTAGCGACATCGAGCGAGAATACTATCTAAAAGTAAAAGGCGAGATCACAGAAGAGGTCAAAACTGCGATGAGAGAAGGGTTTTTTGCAGCTGATGCAACTAAAGGCGCACATGCCAAAACTACCATAAAATCAATGGAATTTAAGCCATTTGTGGCATTTGACATCTTTGGTAGTAGTGGTGGCTATACCAAACTTCGAGTTATGATAAATGAGGGTAAAAACCGTGAGCTAAGGCGATTTTTTGGCTATTTTGATCTTGAGGTTGTAGAGCTAAAGCGTGTTGCGTTTGGCAGGGTTGATCTTGGGACTTTAAAAGAGGGTAAGTGGCGATATTTTAATAACAGCGAATATGATGATTTGCGGGATTTTCTAAAAGTAAATAAAATTTACTACTAACAGAAAAACTAACTAACACTTATAAACTTAGTGTTAGTTAGTGTGCTTAAAGATTTAGCTTAAAAGCTCTTCGTTAAATTTTTGCTCATCAAAATTTTTATCAAGATATTTACAAATTTCTAAAAGGTCACGGCGTGCTGTGTCAAAACAGCTAGTAGCTCCTGGGCTTGGCGTCATATTAAAGACTATACCATCGTTTGTACTAATGCGCCCTTCGCCAAGCTCAAGCTGCTTTGTGTGCCTGTTTATGACCTGTGGTCTTACTCCGCCAAACCCACTAGCATAGTATATATCCTCCTCTTTTAGGCTAGGCACTATCTTTCTAGCATCTTTTATAAATTCCTTTTTATTTACTAGTGGAATTTCAAATAAGAAATTTCTTAAAACATATCTCCTGATGTCAGCATCTTTTATCAAATTTATAAAGACTTCAAGTACATTTTTATCAAATTTTAAAGAGCTTAAAAACTCTAAAAAGCTAGAGTTTCCGTGATAGCGCTCAAGTTTTGGCATGACAAGCGCTGTTGGACCAAAGCGAGTGTTGCCACTGGCTAATATATCTGGGTCACCATGAAGTGCTGCAAATGGTAATTTATTATTTTGCACCATATAAACTTTGCCATTTAAAAGGCGTTTTTTTGTTAGATAAAAGCTACCAGCCACAGGCAGCGTACTAAGGTCTAGCCCATAACCCATTTTGTGCGCTAGATAAAGAGAGTGACAGCCAGCATCTACGACTACATAGCTAGCGCTTATGGCTTGCTTATCGCTCGTTTTTAGGTAAAATGTATCGCCTATTTTTTTAATCTCTTCAACATTGCAATTTAGCTCAAGTTTAAAGCCTTCTCCACCTAAAATTTGGGCATTTTTTACAAGCGAGTTACACATCGCACCAAAGTCCATTGTGGTATAAGCACCATTGTGAGTACCCATGGCTACGATATTCTCTTTACGCTCCGAGCCATCTAGCTCAAAGACTACGCTAGGTTCTATCTGTTTTAGATCCTCTTTTTCATAAAGCTCAAGATATGGGTAAATTTCTTTAAATTTTTCATATCTAGCTCTAATATTTGAGACCTCTTTATCTCCAACGGCTAAGACCATTTTTTGATGTGCAAACATAAATTTCCCATCATAGCCGTGCTTTAGGGCGTAATTTACTGGCATTTTAGCTATTTGTGCGACACTCTTAGCCTTTTCAAAGCTATAATTTGTCTCTATATCTCCGCAGTGTATTGTCTGTGAGTTACATCTACCATTTGAGTTTAGCGTCGCAACCCCCTCATATTTTTCCAAAAGTGCAACATTTTTTATATCTGTAAAAGCTGCTAGCTCATAAAATAGTGCGGTTCCGCTTGTGCCAGCTCCTATGATAACTACATCAAAATGCCTATTTTGCATATTTGCCCCCAAGTTTTATTGTGGGCAAATTGTAGTCATAAAAAGCTTTAAAATAGCCTAAGTTTTTGTTTTAATTTTAAAACTTTTTTGAAAAAATTTCGCAAAATTTTAAAATTTACTTTACAAAAAAGGCAAAAAATATTATAATTACGCAAAACTTACATAACGAGGAAAAACTATGCGTCGTCCCATGTCAAAACAGAGTAAAGAGAGCTAAATTTCGCGCAAATTCATACTTTTGTAAGGTTAAAAATTTACTCAAGCTCACTGCTCATCTAATCGGAAAAGAATACTATAAATTCCACTTCTCACTACGAAAATCTGGCTGTCATCCACCTTTTAATTCAATTTTTTAACACTTTAAAAGATATTAAAAAATATAAAATTAAAAGGAACAAAAATGATAAAATCTTATGTTACAGGTTTTCCAAGAATAGGCGAAAAAAGAGAGCTTAAACGCGCACTTGAAGGGCTTTGGAGTAAAAAAGAGGGCTTTGATGAAGCAAAGCTTGAAGAGACAGCAAAGACACTAAAAGCACGCCACTGGGGCTATCAAAAAGAGGTTGGCATAGATCTCATCTCAAGCAACGACTTCTCGCTTTACGATCTTATCCTTGATACGATTTACGCGCTTGGGTGCATTCCATTTAGATTTCGCGGGCTTAGCGGGCGCGAGCTATACTTTGCGATGGCAAGAGGCGAAAAGTCGGCCGTGGCTATGGAGATGACAAAGTGGTTTAACACAAACTACCACTACATCGTGCCAGAGCTAAACAAAGAGACTAAATTTAGCCTAAATAGCGAAAAAATCATCGCTGAATACAACGAAGCAAAGCAAAACGGCATAAACACAAAGATAAACCTAATCGGCCCTATCACATTTTTAGCACTATCAAAGACTACAGATGATAGCTGTGCGTTTTGCCATTTAGACGCTGTAGTAGGCGAGTATGCAAAGCTTTTAGAGCAAATTTCAAAGCTTGATGATGAGGTGTTTGTACAGTTTGATGAGCCGATATTTGTAACGGATAAGGGCGACGCACTAAGCGATAAGATCGCACCCGTTTATGAGAAATTAACAAGCGTTTCAAGTAACATTAAAATCATATTCATGACATACTTCGAGCACGCGCTAAGTGCGGTAAATGAGGTACTAAAGACTAAAATTTACGGTCTTGGACTTGACTTTATACATGGCGCAAAAAACATACAAGCTTTGCCAGCTCTTGCAAACTCAGATGTAAAGCTATTTGCTGGCGTTGTAGATGGTAGAAATGTTTGGAAGGCAAACATTGATGAGAAGGTAAAATTTGTAAAAGAGCTTGAGAGTAAGCTTGGTGGCAAGGACTTTTATATCGGCTCATCTTGCTCACTGCTTCACGTGCCATTTACCCTAAAATACGAAGAAAAACTAAACGATGAAGTAAAAAGCTGGCTAAGTTTTGCGGTTGAAAAACTAAGTGAAATTTCTATCATCACAAGCCTAGCAAACAACAAAGAGCTATGCGAAGTCGCAAGCAAAATTTACACTCAAAACAAAGCGAGTGCAAACTCTCGCGCAAGCTCAGCTTTGATACACGATAAAGCAGTCAAAGATCGCGTGGCAAATTTAAGCAAATTTGAGCGTGATATGAGCTTTGATGAGCGTATTAAGATACAGCAAAAAGCCCTAAACTACGGCGTTTTACCTACGACTACGATAGGAAGTTTCCCACAAACCGTTGAACTTCGTGTGTTGCGTCAAAATTTCAAAAAGGGCGAGATCAACGAGGCTGCTTATAACGATGGTATCAAAGCCTACATTGATCACTGCGTGAAATTCCAAGAGGACTGCGGACTAGATGTTTTGGTACATGGTGAGCCTGAGAGAAACGACATGGTGGAGTACTTTGGCGAGCAGATAAAGGGCTATGCGTTTAGCGAAAATGGCTGGGTGCAAAGCTACGGCAGTCGTTGCGTGAAGCCACCGCTTTTGTTTGGCGATGTGAGCCGCCTAGAGCCAATGACTGTGGAGTGGATACGCTACGCGCAAAGCAAGACAAACAAGATAATGAAAGGTATGCTAACAGGCCCTGTGACTATGCTAAACTGGTCTTTCGTGCGCGATGATATAAGCCGTGCCGAGGTGGCAAAACAGCTCGCACTTTGTATATATGATGAGATAGCAGACCTTCAAGATGCAGGCATTAAAGTTATTCAAGTAGATGAGGCGGCGTTTAAAGAGGGCTATCCGCTAAGGGCTGAAAATATCGGTGCGTATGAGAAATTTTCAGTAGATTGCTTTAAGCTCTCAGTCGCTTCTGCACGCCCTGAAACACAGATCCATACGCATATGTGCTACTCTGAGTTTAATGATATTATAAAAACTATAGAAGCTATGGACGCTGATGTCATCTCGATAGAAACGGCACGCTCAGGTAATGAACTGCTTAAAATTTTTAAAGCAGTAGGCTATAAGCAAGAGGTAGGTCCTGGTATTTACGATATCCACAGCCCAAGAATCCCAAGCGTAGATGAGATGGTCACACAGATAAAAGCACTGCTTGAAGTGCTTCCAAAAGAGCAACTTTGGATAAATCCAGACTGTGGACTAAAAACTAGAAAATGGGAAGAGGTCGAACCAAGCCTTAAAAATATGGTCGAAGCGGTTAAGATCGCTAGAGTGCTTTAAAAATTTATTTTTACCTGAAAGGATTGTTATGAAAAAATTTATTGTTTTTTGCATTTTTGGATTAGTGTTGGTTGGATGTGGTGCTGGACGTAGCTCAATACCTCTAAACAAAGGTGCATTTACCCAAAAAAATGAGTATAGTATAACCGAGTTTTTAAATTCAGAATATGCCAAGAAAAATATTAAAAACTTAGATAAAGTAGGACTTGAGTTTGGCTCAAATGAGCAAAATAAAACCATAATAAGAGCGGATGTAAAAGTACAAAAATATGTAACAGCATATGGCACAGAGAATATTAAGGAAGCTTGCGCTGAAGCGCTTGTTGCTATTATAGATCGGTATGTAAGAGAGGCTGTAAAGAGAAATGGCGATGTGGTAAATATTTCTAGTAATTGGCGTGGTGTCGTAGAGCCATTAAATGACGATAAGTATATATGCATGTCATCAAAAAGCAGTGTTGGCATTATGATAAAAGCCGATATTGCACAAAAATAAGAGTATATAAGTGAGTCAAGAATTATAAAACGGCTCACTTAAAATTGTAGAAAATTATGCTAGAAAAAAAAATTTTAAACAAAGAAAAAGGGCTAGTTTTATACGCTCTAACCCCTCCAAAGGCTGAGTTTGAGGAGGCGAAACTTCGTGAAATTTCAAATCGCTGGACGGATCGCATAAATGACATAAACGCCGATGGGCTGGTGCTTTACGAGGTGCAAGATGAGAGTGAGAGAAATGAGAGTGAGAGAACATTTGAGTTTAGTGGGACGTTAAGTCCACAAAGATATTACTCAAACTACTTAAATGTCAGCACAAAGCCAGTGTTTTATAGGGTCGCTGGGGCGTATGATGAGAGCAGTTTTCGCAAATCTTTAAAACAACAAAGCGCAAATTTGAATGTCTTGGTTGGCGCCACGCACTCGCACCAAAGTGTGAGCTTAAGCCTACAAAGGGCGTATGAGATAGCGTGTGAGTTTGATGAGCTTGTGGTTGGTGGGGTTTGCATAAGTGAGCGCCACGCCAAAAAGGGCGATGAGGTGAAGAGAATGCGTCAAAAGCTAGAAATGGGGGTAAAATTTTTCATCTCACAGGCGATATTTGATATTGAACTTACGCATAAATTTTTAGCCAGTTGTGCTACGGCAAAGATTGATGTGCCTATATTTCTCACATTTTCAACTGCTGGCAACCCAAAAACACTTGAATTTATCAAGTGGCTTGGCGTTAGCGTACCAACAAGCATTGAAAATAGGCTAAATAAATCAAGTGATTATCTAAATGAAAGCGTGCAAATTATCAAAGAAATTTATAGTGAGCTTAGAGAATTTGGCGATAAAAATGGGCTAAATTTAGGCTTAAATATAGAAAGTGTAATGGCAAAACGAGCCGAGATAGAGGCTAGTTTAGCACTTTGTAAGCAGTTAAAAAATACAAGGAGACTAATATGAAAAAGTTATCATTAATTATGTTGCTTTTGGAGAAATTATAGCTGGAGTTCCTGATAATGATTGTCCCAGTATATTATTAGGCTGTAACCCTAGTAATGAATATAAAATGCCATGTGGCAAAGGTAGTCTTGATAGAATATTGGGTAGAGACCCTAAAACTGGTAAAGTAGAGCCATTTGGAGATGTAAGTTATGATGAGAGAATGCTAAAAAGAGCTAGAGATAGTAACTCAAAGTAAAAACACTCAAAAAATAGAAAATGCAAAAGAAAATTTACAAGATAAAGAAAGAGATGTGGAACTTTACAAGGCTAAAGTAGCTGATTTAGAAGCCAGAAAAAGCAACATAGAAAAAGGAAGAGTAAGAAAACAATAAAATTTCTTATACTCAGATAGCTGTGCTATAAAGTTTTGGCGTAGGCAATAAGCTAGGATATAAGTCCTAGCTTATTAAGTTTTTAGTAAATTTGGATAGATGATGATTATAGCGCCTATGAGTGCGACGAGTGAGCCAAGTAGGTCATATCTTGTAAAGGCTTGTTTTTCAACAAAATTTAGCCACAAAAGCGAGCAGATGATATAAATTCCGCCATAAGCTGCATAAGCACGCCCAGCAAACTCGCTCTCAACACGAGTAAGAACAGAGGCAAAAAGTATAAGCGATATTATGCCAACTCCTAGATACCAAGTGGGTTTGTCGTTTTTAAAATACTCCCAAAACATAAAGCAGCCCAAAATTTCAAAAAAACCAGCTGCTATGTAAAATAAAATCTCACCCAACATCATATATCCTTTACATTATTTAAGTCCCAGTTTATAGGTGTTATGCTGTGATTTCGTAAGTAGGTGTTAGTCTTTGAAAAATGCCTACACCCAAAAAATGCCCCGCGCGCCAGTGGACTAGGATGAGCAGCAGTAAGGACTAGATGGCGGTCTTGATCTATCAAATTTACCTTTGCTTTTGCGTAGTTGCCCCAGAGTAAAAAGACTAGGTTGTCCCGCTTCTGACTTAAAATTTTTATCACCGCATCGCTGAAATTTTGCCAACCAAAACCGCTATGAGAATTTGCCACCCCAGCTGAAACGCTAAGAGTTGCATTTAAAAGCAAAACACCTTGCCTTGCCCACGCTGTCAGATCGCCGTGATTTGGTGCTTTAACGCCCAAATCAGCTTCGATCTCTTTATAGATATTTACAAGGCTAGGTGGCACGCGCACACCTTTTGGTACAGAAAAGCTAAGCCCCATCGCCTGTCCTGCTCCGTGATATGGGTCTTGACCTAAGATGACAACTTTAACAGCATTAAAGGGAGTAAGGTTAAAGGCATTAAAGATAAGTTTACTTGGTGGATAGACTGTACCGTTTGCTTTGGCAGTGAGTAAATTTTGCTTGATTTTGACAAAATAAGGGCTTAAAAATTCATCTTTTAACATCTCTTTCCAGCTAGGCTCTATCTTTACATCGTCTAAATTTATCTGCATTTTGTACCTTTTGTTTAGAATTTTGAAATTATATCAAAAATAAAACACGAATAAAAAATTTCTTTAAATGTTCACAAAAAGCCAAAAATAGGTATTTTAGTAATAATAAAAAATGACTTAAAATTTAAAATTATTTATTTAATTTAAAATTAAACTTTATCGTCATATAATTTCATTAACCAATTTATTAGAAGGAGAGCTAAAATGGCAACAAGAAAAGAACACGACTTTATCGGAGAACTTGAGATAGACGACAGCGTGTATTATGGTGTGCAAACATTTAGAGCACTTGAAAATTTCCAAATGACTGGCAGAAGATTAAAAGATTATCCTTTCTTTGTTAAGGCGTTTGCTCAGATAAAAAAAGCAGCCGCACTTGCTAATAAAGAGGTTGGCGTGCTTGAGCCAAAGATCGCTGATGCATTGGCTAAGGCTTGCGACAAAGTCATGGCTGGTGAATACGCCGATCAGTTTGTGGTCGATATGATACAAGGTGGCGCTGGAACATCTACAAATATGAATCTAAACGAAGTTCTTACAAATGTCGCACTTGAAAGCATCGGTCACAAAAAGGGCGATTACAGCGCGATCCATCCAAATGATCATACAAATTTAGGTCAAAGCACGAACGACACATATCCAAGCTCTATTAAGGTCGCCACTTATGCAAAACTAACCGATCTTTTAAAGGCAATGGAGGACTTAAAAGCCGAGCTTGAGAAAAAGGGCGAGTTGTGGAAAGATGTTATCAAAATGGGTCGCACAGAGCTTGAAGATGCTGTTCCTACAACACTTGGTAACACATTTAACGCATTTGCAAGCTACATTAAAAGCGACATCGCAAAGATCACAGCTGCACGCGACGCGATGACATACCTAAATATGGGCGCAACAGCGATAGGAACGGGTATAAACTGCCATCCAGACTACAAAGTTGCGGTGCATAAAATTTTGAGCGACATCACTGGCGTAAATTTCAAGCCAGCCGATGACTTTATCGCAGCTACGCAAGATACGGCGGATTTCGTGCATGTAAGTGGCGCGCTAAAAACTGCAGCCGTTCGCCTAAGCAAGATAGCAAATGATCTTCGTCTTATGAACTCAGGTCCAAGATGCGGTCTTGGTGAGATAAATTTACCACAAATGCAGCCAGGTAGCTCTATCATGCCAGGTAAGGTGAACCCAGTAATCTGCGAAGTAGTCGGCGAGGCTTGCTATGAAGTTATCGGCAACGATGTCACTATCATGCTTTGCTCTGAGCGTGGAGAATTTGAGCTAAATGCGTTTGAGCCAGGCATTGCATACGCGCTATTTAACGCTATCGTTATCCTTGAAAATGCGATGAAAACGCTAAGTGAGAAAGCTATTAAAAACTTGACTGCAAACCCAGAAGCTTGCTTGAAGTCAGTTCTTGGCTCAGTTGGTATCGTAACAGCATTTAACCCGCATATCGGTTATGAAAAATCAGCTTCAATAGCAAAAGAGGCACTTCAAACAGGTAAAGCGGTTGGAGATATTTGCTTAGAGCGTGGATATCTAAGCAAAGAGGAGATCGATAAAATTCTAGAACCTAAAAATATGCTTAACCCAAGTATGGTAAAGTAAATTTTTAGTGAATTTAAAGAAAACATAATGATAAAAGTATTATCATTATGTTTGTATTAATTATTTTAAAACAAGGAGCTTGAAATGGATCTAATGTTGATACTACAACTTATAGTTCTGTTTGGTGGCATCTATCTTGGCGTTCGCCTTGGTGGTATGGGGGTTGGTTACGCTGGTGGTCTTGGCGTTATCGTTTTGGCAATGCTTGGTATGAAGGTAGATATGAAGGATATCCCGATGGATGTTATTCTTATCATCGCTTCTGTTATCTCTGCTATTACAGCGTTACAAGTGGCTGGGGGGCTTGATTATCTAGTGCAGGTTGCGTCTAAAATTTTACGCAAAAATCCAAAACAGATAAACATCCTAGCACCAGTCGTAACATATATGCTTACAATACTTGCTGGTACCGGACACACTGCGTTTTCTATGCTTCCGGTTATCACAGAGGTTGCAAAGGGTCAAAACATTAAGCCATCTGCGCCGCTAGCACTTTCTGTCGTATCAAGCCAAGTGGCTATCACAGCTAGCCCTATCTCAGCGGCTTTCGTTGCGATGACTGGTGTTTGTGAAAAGCTAGGTGTTAGTTATCCGATGTTGCTATTTATATGCATTTCTACGACATTTGTAGCTATGATACTAACTTCACTTTTTGTGAATAAATTTTACGATCTTGACCTTTCAAAAGATCCTATCTATCGAGAAAGATTGGCAAAGGGTCTTGTTGCAGAAGTTAAAGAAGCTGAATATACTGAGCTAAAACCTTATGCTAAAAAATCAGTTGCTATCTTTGCTATCGGCGTTTTTGTGGTAGTTTGCTATGCTCTTGCTATCTCAAAAAGTATCGGTTTGATTGAAAAGCCTATCCTTTCACGCGACCTAGCTATTATCAGCTTTATGCTAACTATCGGCTTTTTGATAACAGTTTTATGTAAGGTAGATACTGGCAAGTTGCTTTCAACTAGTACTTTCCAAAGTGGTATGCAAGCGTGCATCTGTGTCCTTGGTATCGCATGGTTAGGAACTACATTTGTTAATGGTCACCTTGATGGCATTAAAGAGGTTGCAAAAGATGTGGTTACTCAGTATCCGTTTGTTCTGGCAATCGCACTTTACTTCCTAAGTTGCTTACTATACTCACAAGCAGCCACAACTCGTGTTATGATGCCAGCAGTTGCAGCGGCACTTGGTATGACTGGTCCTGAAAATGCACAAGATGTTTGGATATTAGTTGCTTCATTTGCAGCTGTTTCTGGACTTTTCGTGCTTCCTACATACCCAACTACACTTGGTGCTATCGCTATGGATGATACTGGAACAACTAAGGTTGGTAAATTTATCATCAACCACTCATTCTTTATCCCTGGCACCATTATGGTTACTATTTCAGTTGTTTTAGGCTTTATAATCGCACCAGTTCTTTTATAAAATTTATAGCCAAGAGATTTTTCTCTTGGCTCTTTTTTAAGGAGTAAAATTTGAAAAGAATAGGTATTTTAGGTGGTATGGGACCGCTTGCTACTATCGATATTTATTCAAAAATGGTAGATCTTACAAATGCTAAAAAAGATCAGGATAATATACCTATCATTATCGACAACTATCCGCAAATTCCAGATCGCACTGCTTATATTTTACATGGTGGGGCTGATCCATATCCATTCATGAAAGAAGCGGCATTAAGGCTTAAAAACGCTGGTTGTGAGGCTATTTGCATAGCTTGCAATACTGCTCACTATTTTGCAGATAGATTAGTTAGTGAGTGTGGTGTTAATGTTTTACATATTGCAGATATTGCTGTTGCTGCTATAAGGAAAAATTTCCCAAATGCTAAAAAAATCGCCGTTATAGCGACAACTGGCACAACTCAGGCTGGAATTTACTCAAAGCGTCTTGAAGCTCAAGGGTTTGAGATAGCAGATATTAGTAAAAATCAGTTAGATGACATAATGGACTGCATTTATAAGGGCGTTAAGGCAAACAATACCGCTGAATACACTAAACTTTTTAACAAAACTATAAATGATATCCAAGCAGATGTGTATATAGCTGCTTGCACGGAAATTCCTATCCTTATGCCATTTGCCGATAAAAAGGATAAATTTATCGACGCTACACTTGAGCTTGCAAAAGCTGGTGTTGAATTTAGTTTAAAATAACCAATCTTTATGTAATTTTAAGCCCCTGATTTGGGGGCTTGTTAGCTTTGTGCCTTATCACTTAATAAGACAGATATAAATTTTGTGTTTGGATTTGTATCAAATGCTATTTTAAGACTCATAGTAAGTGGTATGGCAAGAAACATGCCTCCTATGCCAAATAAAAATCCCCAAAAAAGCAAACTAAGCAACACGACTAATGTACTAATGCCAAGCCCACGACCAAGAAATTTTGGCTCTATTAAATTGCCTATTATTATATTTGTTCCAAGATAAAGCAAGATAACCCAAAATACAGTTGCAAAATCATTTAAAAGCATCGTAACTAAAATAGCTGGCAAAGCCGCAACTATCGAGCCGATAGTTGGTATAAAGTTAAGCACAAATGCTACGACACCCCAAAGCGGCGCATAAGCAACCCCGAGCATATTTAGACCTATCCAAATGATAACCCCAGTAGCAAATGAAGCTAGAAATTTTATTGCAAGGTATCGTTTTAAGTTTGATATAAAGGTATCGACTATATGTTGTGCGCTTGTATTTTTGCTTGCAAAATACTTTACTTTTTGAACAAAAATATGCTTTTCAAACAGCATAAATGTAATGAGTAAAAATATAAAAAAACTCTTTGTAAGAAACTCGGTGCTACTTCGTAAAAGCTGAGTTAGTGTGTTAAAAATTTTATTTGGGTCAAAGTCATTTTGTAAGATGTTGCTTATTTCAAGTCCGTATTTTGAGGCAAATAGTGCCATACTTTGGCTAAATGCATTAAATTTTATTTGCAGTTCTGGCAAGTGTCCAACAAGCCCATTTATCGTCTTTATCACAACATTGCCTATAAAACCAAGTGCTGAGAATATAACGGCTACAACAATCACAAATGCAACTATGCGAGGTAGTTGAAATTTCATCAAAAAATCAATCGCAGGCGATATGACAATAGCTATAAATACAGCCATTAAAAATGGCAAAACAACAACATTGGCTGCTTTTAATCCAGCTGCAACAACAACAAAACTTGCGATATATACTATAATGGGGTTATTTCTCAACTTTTTCCTTTAAATTTTGATGTGATTGTATCAAAAAATTTTTAATTTTTTGAGAAGTTAATAAAATTTAAGCATCAAACCAACTATAGTTTGTGACGAAAATGAATATATTTTTATTCTCAAATTTTATGCTATTTTGATAAGTATTGGACTAAAATAAGTTAAATTCTTAAAAGAAGCAGGCATGAATACAGTATGAGGCATATAAGTGTTAAAAATGTGCGAACGAAGTAGAGGTACAAAAATTGGTGGTAGCAAGCTTGTTTGTTGCGATGAAGAGATGATTTGTGTGACAAAAGATCTAACAGCCCTAAATTTTATAAAAGCCTTTTCTGGCAAATCACAAGCTAGAAACAAGTATGAGCTTTATGGTGACATTGTGCTAGAATCTGGTTATCATGCCACGGCAAAGCATTTTTACGAGGCTGCCGAAAATGAAAAATGGCACGCAAGAGCCGAGTTTAAAGCCTATCATGAGCTTATAGATGATCCTATTGACAAGCTTGATAAAAATTTACTTGACGCTGCGGCTGGGGAAAATTATGAGCATACAACAATGTATCCAGACTTTGCAAAGATAGCAGCTGAAGAAGATAAAAAAGCCATAGCAAGGCTATTTACAGCTATAGGCAAAGTTGAGGTTGAGCATGAAAGAGAGTATTTAGAGCTTAAAAAGATGCTTGATGAAGAGGGATTTTTTGCTAGTGATGAAGAGGAGACTTGGGTTTGTGAAGTGTGCGGACATGTTCATCGTGGTAAAAAAGCACCTGGAGCCTGTCCATTATGTAAAGCTGAGAGAGAATACTTTAAGCGAGAATTTCTGGGCTAAAAGCACTCACTCAAAAGCAAAATTTAGCCTAGAAATGTTATGATACTAGGCTAAAAAGGATAAATATGAGTGAGAAAATTTTTAAAAATTTACAGACTTTTTTAACGCAAAGCAGTGCAAAATTTAGAGTGCTAGAGCATGAAAATGCTGGGACTAGTGAGCTTGTGGCAAAGACCAGGGGAACTCACTTGGGACAAGGCGCAAAAGCTTTGGTGTGCTGTGTTAAAGGTGTGAATGAGATAGACACACCTTGTGTGTTGCCTCAAAATTTACGCCTTGATGCTACGCAGCCTAGCGGACGAAACGGTAGAGTTTATGTTTTGGCTGTTTTGCCCGCTGATCATAAGGCGGATTTAGACGCTTTGGCAACTGAGCTTGGTGGTAAAAAGGCATCTTTGGCAAGCACTCAAGAGATAGCAAGCTTAACTGACTGTGTCATTGGCTCGATACCGCCATTTAGCTTTCATGAAAAGCTAATGCTTGTTGTCGATGAAAATTTATTCAAAAGATTTAATGAGATAGCTTTTAACGCGGGTTTGCTTGATAGGTCTATTGTGCTTGATGTAAAAGATTATGCAAGAATTTGCGGTGCCAAAGTTATAAAATTTGCAAACTTATAGGTGTTAAAATAGGCTTTGTTTTTTTGTTGATGATATGATTTTGCTTAGCTGTTGTGCTTTTTGTCTCTATTTTTGAAAATCTTAAAAATCTATACTCAAAGCCCACTGACTAAATGGTACAATCTCGCATTTTATCCCTTCGATCGCCATATCGCCTTGATTTGCGATGCTAATGATTTGCAGTTTTTTGACACCTAAATTTTTTAAAGTACCATGAAGTTTTTTAAATTTTAATATAAGTAAGTCGTGCTCGCTAAAGGGATTGCAGATAATAGCAAGCTTCCTTTTTGAAAGGAAAAAATCAAGCTCTTTTGTGTAAAAAATTTCCTCATCAAATTTATCTAATTCACAAAAAACGACATTTAAGAAATTTTTATTAAAATCTTTTTTAAAACTTAGGGCATTTCTCATCGCAAAGTCACTGAAAAATAGCCGTTTTGTCGCATTAGGCTCATTAAATTTTTCAATCAAATTTATTATGCCAATATTTTGAAGCTCTGTAAATGACGCATATACGCTATCTTTTGAGACTTTTGTTCTTTCTTTTAACCCTTTAAAAATTTCATACACGCTTACATTTTCACTTGTGTGTTTGGCACACTCTCTTAAGACATTTAAAGTGTTTTTGTCAAGTCCTTTTTGGATTAAATTTTGTAGATTTTCACTTACTTCGGTTGCGTCAGTAAATGCATTTTTGGGTATTCTACCATGTGCCAGATAGTGACTAAAAAGCATGTCAGCATCTAGGTTTTTGCGAAAAAAAGCTATAAATTCTTCGTAGTCAAGATATGGCAAATTTAGTTTTGTAAAATTTGGAAGCCGAGCTGTTTTATCGACTGTTGTTATGAGTAAAATTTCGGTGTTTAGAGTAGCTAAGATGTTAAAGTCAGCTATGCTTGCATTATCTATACAAACAGCTTTGATATTAGGCTTTTGTGACAAAAACTCAGATAAATTTAAAAGGATTTCATCGCCTTTAGCTCGTAAATCAGCTAAATTTATGTAAAGTCTCTCATCTTGTTTAAAATTTGCTATATATTCACAAACAAGTGTTGTTTTACCACTGCCAAAACCGCCGATTATTAGCGTTTTTGGTGAAGTTATTTGCATTTTTCGGTTTATAAATTTCACACTTCTTAAGGGCTGATTATAAAAATATTCTAAAATTTTCATTTTTATCCTTTTAAAAAGGAAATTATAACAAATTTTAGGTCAAAAATGTATTTTAAATTAAATTTAATTTTTATTGATTTTTAAGTGGGGTGGGGGTAGAATGTATAAAAATTTACGAAAGGAGGGCAAGAATGAAAGAAAAAACAATAGTTGTAAAACTGCAGACAAAAGCTGATAATAAACCAACTGAAGTGGTAAAACAAAGATCTCAATGCAGAACTACGCACAAGAGACAAGATTGCTAATACCAAACCCCTCTTTTTGGAGGGGCTAACTAATTTTAAGGTTTATTTTTATGATTTTTACTGACAATGATGCTCGTATTTTAGAAAGTGAAAAAATAGAGCTTCCTACCAAATACACAATTTATAAGATTTTATCACAATATCTAATTATAGCACCAGAGTATCCAACGTGGATAGTGTTAGATAGTGATGAATATAATATGTTTTTATTGCTAGAAATTGCAAATTTAAGTGATAGTATAAGATTTTATAATGACAAATTTAATAAAAATGCTACAGTAATATTAGAAAAAGTACTTGAGAAAATTTTTAATCATAACTTTTATAAAGATGGATATAAAAATACTCAAAATGAAGAAAACATACAGACCATGCAAAAAAATATACACATCAATTTAACAAACGATTGCAATATGCGATGCAAACATTGTTTTGTCAATGCTGGAAGAATAGATAAAAAATATATAGATACAAATAAAATTATTCAAAAAGTGAATGAAATAACAAAACTAAACGGATATACCTCAGTGGTTATTTCAGGTGGTGAACCTCTCTTGCATAAAGACATATTTATACTTATTAATTCTTTAAAAGGACATAAAATAACGCTTTTTACGAATGGTATTTTAATAAACGAAAAAAATATAAATAAAATTGCTAGTGCAGTCAGTGAAATACAAATAAGTTTGGAAGGAATCTCAAAGGAAGCATATGAGACAAATAGAGGAAAGGGTAATTATGAAAAAATTTTAAATGCCATAAAATTAATAAAATCACAAAATATAAAACTCATACTTGCGATTACGGTGTTGCCTGATACCCTAGATGATATATGTAACAATTTAATTAATTTTATAAAAAAAATAAATTATCAAAATTTAGAAATTCGTATAAATAACGATATAGAGATGATAGGTGCGGCTGTAAAGGAGCTAAATTTTAAAAATTATGATATAGAGCATTCAGATAAAGCTATTTTTGAATTAATGAAAAAAATAATAAAACTAGGAATTCCAAGCAAAACAACAAAGCAACAAAATATAAAATTTAAAAACTGTGGCATTGGCACAAGCATTGTCATTGATGTAGATGGTAAAATTTACCCTTGTTCTAAATTTGGCTCGTATAGTTTAGATATAGATAAAAACGCCGATGAAATACTAAATGAATTTGATAGAATAAACCGTGATACATCAATAGATGCTATTAGAAAATGTGAAAAATGTGACCTTAAATATATCTGTTCTGGCGGTTGTAGGATTGATAATTTAAAATTAAAAAATAATATGATAAATACCATTTGCGACGAAAAATATAAGAAAAAAATAATGCAAAGACTAGTATGTGAGTGGAATTTATGAGACAAATTACTTATAGGGGAATAAAAACCAATAACTTAAAAAATTTAAATATAAATATAATCCCAAATTCTTTAACTTGTATTTGTGGTTGTAGCGGATCTGGAAAATCAAGTTTAGCTTTTGATACGATACATGCCATAAGTAAAAGTGAGATAAATTCTTTAGTAAATGATGATTATGAAAATTTTAATTATGTTGTTGATTTTTATGACAATATTTTATTTTCAGTGGCTTTGAAACAATTAAACTTTAATATTAATCCAAAATCAAGTATATTAAGCTATTTTCATCTGTCAAATGAATTAAATTTGCTAGTGTCAAGTTTGTCTAAGCAATATACAAAAAATGCAATTTCGCTAAGTCCTAAAAATATATGTCCTAGATGCCTAGGAAATGGCTTTACAAAAGAAATTGATATAAATAAAATTATTGATACAAACATTAAACTAAAAGACAATCCATTTATTCCATGGCTAAATTCATACAAAGACTTTTATACGCAGATTTTAAATTCATATATTAATGATATAGGCATAAATGCAAACTTAAAATTTCATGAATTAAGTAAAACAGCACAATATGATCTTTTATATAAAACATCTATTAATAAATATAAAATTATCTATAAAATAGGCACAAAAACTAGGGTAAAAACTGACTTTTACAAAGGCATAATGCTTTGTAATGCAATAGATATTTCAGAGCAGTATATCAAACACGTTGTATGCGAAAAATGCAAAGGCACTAGGTTAAATCAAAGTATAAATGATATTAAAATCTTTAATTATTCTTTGCAGGATATTTTACTATCTAGTTTTAATGATTTATCAAAAATTTTTAAATCTTTTAGTATAAAAAATACTAACTATACACTTAAAAAACTAGATGCATTTGTTACCGAATGTATAAAATTAGGATTAGGACATTTAAATTTTAGCAGATCAATACCAACTTTATCTGGTGGAGAATTGCAAAGATTAAGAATAGCTAAAATTTTTATTGCAAATATAAATAATATCATGATAGTTTTAGACGAACCAACAAGTTCTTTGCATCCTGATGAGATACAAAATTTAGTAAAAGAAATACAAAAATTAAAACACAACAATACTATTGTTGCAGTTGAACACAATAAGGAGTTGATAAGTAAGTCTGATTATGCTTTTTATATTGGACTAAAAAGTGGGAAAGAGGGTGGCAGTTTAATAAGCAAAAAAGAATATGATTTAAGTCAATATTTTGAGCTTAAAAAGGTAAATTTTAAAGTCAGTGATAGCCAAAATATAAAATTACAAAATTTAAGTTTTTTAAATTTTAAAGGTGAGCTTGTAATTAATCACAATAGATTGATAGGCATTAGTTCTAAATCGGGTGTAGGCAAAACATCTTTACTAAGAAACATACTGCCAATGCATCTAAATTCATATCAATACATATCCCAAAAACCAATCAAAGCAAATATTAATTCTACCATTGGCACTTATAGCGGAATTTTTGATGATATAAAAAAGTTATTTGCTTTAACATCTTGCGATAAAGATTATTTTTGTAAAAACAAAAATATTATTTGTAAAAATTGCAATGGCAACGGTAAAGTTTTAGTTTTAGAAAAATATAAAAATAAATTTTATGATATATGCAGTTATTGCAATGGTAGTGGTTTTGATAAAAAATTTTTAAAATTTAAAGTTTTTGGTATGAATATTAATGAAATAGTGAATTTAAATATTGAAGAATTAAAATATTTTAATTTTTCTGAAAAAATTAATAAAAAAATATTATTATTAGATGAGCTTGGCTTGTCTCATCTTTGCCTAAATAGAAGTATATTAAATATATCAGGCGGAGAGCAACAACGACTTAAATTATTTAAGTCATTATCTGATAATAATAGTAAAATTTTTGGTTTAGATGAACCAACAAAGGGACTAGGAGATAAAGATATTTTAAAAATTATTTCTTTACTTTATAAGTCTATAAAAAATGAAAACAAAACATTTATAGTTGCTGAACACAATCCTTTATTTTTAAGCTATTGCAACGATATTATAGAAATGAAAAGAGATGGCAATGTCGTAAAAATTATTTTTAATTCATCAATAGAAAAAATAAAAAATTGCAAAGAAAGTGAAATTTCAAAATTTATTTTGATATAATTTATTTCCTTTTAATAAGGAAATAAATTCATAAAATTTCATACAAAAACATACTAATTCTTGATTTCTTAAGTAAATTTTAGTATAATCGCGTTCTCTTTACGAAAGATTTCGCATCTGTTTGCATGATTTCAAGCCCTAAAAAGCCAAAATAATCCTCTGTAAATTCATCTATGTAAAGAGGTCGCGAGTTGCGACAAGTTCTTTTTAAAGGAAAAATCATGGAAAGAATCAGGCTTAAGCTAAAAGCTTATGACCACAGAGTTCTAGACCGTACAGTTGCAGCCATTGTAGAAGCTGTCAAAAGAACTGGTGCTGATGTCCGCGGACCAGTGCCTATGCCTACGAAAATCAAACGCTACACAGTCTTGCGTTCTCCACATGTAAATAAAGACTCAAGAGAGCAGTTTGAGATGAGAATTCATGCGCGTGTGCTTGACATCGTCGCAGCTACTCCAGAAACCGTAGATAGCCTAACAAAACTCGACCTAGCTCCAGAAGTTAATGTCGAAGTTCGCGCTATGAAGTAAGCGGATAAAAGGAAAATAGTATGGAATATATCGTAGAAAAAATCGGCATGAGTAGAACAGTCTCTGCTCAAAGCACACCAGTTACACTACTAAAACTTGTTGAAGCTAAGGTATGTGAAGTTGATGCAAACAAGCGCGCTATCGTTGCTTATGCAGATACAAAAGCAAGCAACAAAGCCATAGCTGGTCAGCAAAAAAAATACAACCTAACTGCTGAATTTAATAAATTTGCAACTCTAACAGTGGCAAACACAGAAGCAGGCGCACTAGATGTTACTCCACTAAGCGAAGCTAAAGTTTTAAAAGTTAGCTTTAACTCAAAAGGTAGAGGCTTTCAGGGTGTTGTAAAAAGACACGGATTTGCTGGCGGTCCAAAGAGCCACGGTTCGCGTTTCCACAGACGCCACGGCTCGATCGGTAACTGCGAATGGCCAGGTCGCGTTCAGCCAGGCATGAAGATGGCAGGACATATGGGCAACGAAAAAGTAACTGTCAAAAATGAGCTAATTAGCTTTGATGCAGAAAATGGCATAGTTGTTGTCAAGGGTTGTGTGCCAGGACATAATGGTGCAATGGGTAGAATAAGGATTGTAAAATGAGTAAAGTTTTAGTATTGAATGAAAAATTTGAAAAATCAGGCGAGCTTGCGCTTCCTGCAGACTTTGCAGAAGTAAATCCGCACAATCTTTATCTTTATGTTAAGTCTTACCTAGCTAGCATGAGAGCAAATACAGCTCATACTAAAACACGCGCTTTTGTAAGTGGCGGTGGTAAGAAGCCTTGGAGACAAAAAGGTCGCGGCGGCGCTAGAGCTGGTTCAACAAGAACAAATGTATGGGTTGGCGGTGCAGTAGCTTTTGGTCCATCAAATAATAGAAACTACTTCCAAAAGGTAAATAAAAAGCAAAAAAGACTTGCTCTTGAGTTTGCAATTAACGAGAAGGCTACAGCTGGTAAGCTATTTGCTGTTGATAGCATCGCAGTTGAGAGCGGCAAGACAAAAGACGCAGCTAAGATCATCAAGGCTCTAAATTTAAGAGATGCGCTAATCATAAAAGATTTGCTTGATGACAAGACGCTTTTAGCATTTAGAAACCTAGCAAACTGCTATGTTGTAGATGCAAGCGAAGTAAATGCCTATTTGGTAGCAACATATAGTGCCGTTATCGCTGAGAAAGCAGCACTACAAACTATAACAAAAGAGAGCTAAAATGGCAGATATAACTGATATCAAAACAATTATTTATACAGAAAAAACTCTTGGCCTTCAAGAACAAGGCGTTGTAGTTATCCAAACTTCACCAAAAGTTACTAAAAACGGCTTAAAAGAGGTGCTAAAAGAGTATTTTGGTGTAACGCCACTTCGCATAAATTCTCTTAGAATGGACGGCAAAGTTAAGCGTTTTAGAGGCAGAGCTGGCGTAAGAGATGACTTTAAGAAATTTTATGTCAAGCTACCAGAGGGCGTAACCCTAGAAAATACGGAGGCATAAGATGGCAATAAAATCATATAAACCATATACCCCAAGCCGTAGATATATCACTGGACTAAGTTCAGAAGATATCACAGCTAAGCCAAGTGTTAGAAGCCTTCTTGTAAAACTTCCAGCAACTGGCGGTAGAAATAACAACGGTCGTATCACTTCAAGACATAAAGAAGCGGGCGCAAAGAAGCTTTATCGTATTATCGACTTTAAACGCCGCAAATTTGGCATTGAAGGTAAAGTTGAAGCAATCGAGTATGATCCAAACAGAAACTGCCGTATCGCACTTATCGCTTATAAAGACGGTGAGAAGCGTTACATCATCAGACCAAATGGTCTAAATGTTGGCGATGTTATCGGTTCGATAGATGAGGGCGCGCTTGACATTAAACCAGGCAACGCGATGAAACTACGCTTTATCCCGGTGGGTACTATCCTTCACAACATCGAGCTTAAGCCGGGTAAAGGCGCTCAGATGGCTCGCTCGGCTGGTGGATATGCACAGCTTATGGGTAAAGAAGAGAAGTATGTTATCTTGCGCTTACCAAGTGGCGAGATGAGACAAGTACTAGCCGAGTGTATGGCAACTGTTGGTGTTGTTGGTAACGAAGATTGGGCAAATGTAACTATCGGTAAAGCTGGTCGTAACCGCCACCGTGGTATCCGTCCACAAACTCGTGGCTCAGCGATGAACCCAGTTGATCACCCACACGGCGGTGGTGAAGGCAAGAAAAACTCTGGTCGTCATCCAGTTACACCATGGGGCAAACCAACTAAGGGTGCTAAGACTCGCCGCAAAAAAGCAAGCGATAAGCTTATAATTTCAAGAAGGAAAGGAAAATAGAGATGGCTAGATCACTCAAAAAAGGTCCTTTCGTAGATGATCATGTAATGAAAAAAGTTGATGCCGCTAAAAAGGCAAACGACAACAAACCTATCAAAACTTGGTCAAGACGAAGCACAATCGTGCCTGAGATGATAGGACTAACATTTAATGTTCATAACGGCAAGAGCTTTATACCTGTTTATGTTACAGAAAATCACATAGGTTATAAGCTTGGCGAATTTGCTCCAACGCGCACATTTAAGGGTCACAAAGGCTCAGTGCAGAAGAAAATCGGTAAGTAAGGGGCTGCAAGATGAGTAAATCAACAATCAAATTTGTAAGACTTTCTCCTACAAAAACTAGACTTATCGCTCGTGAAGTTCAGGGTATGAACGCTGAGCTTGCACTTGCAAGTTTGCAGTTTATGCCAAATCGTGGTGCAAAATTTATCGCTAATGCTATCAGCACAGCTGTTGCAAACGGCGGATTTGAGCCAGAAGAGGTTATCGTAACAAGTTGCCGCGTGGATGCTGGCCCTGTATTAAAGAGATTTCGCCCAAGAGCAAGAGGAACAGCGAGCAGAATTCGCAAACCAACTTCTCACATCATGGTAGAAGTATCTAAACCTGAAAAGAAGGAAGCGTAATATGGGACAAAAAGTAAATCCAATAGGTCTTAGACTAGGCATTAACCGCAACTGGGAATCACGCTGGTTTCCTTCTAAACAAAATTTAGCAGAGAATATCGGTGAAGATTATAAAATTCGTGCATTTTTAAAGAAAAAACTTTATTACGCAGGAGTTAGCCAGATTCTTATCGAAAGAACAGCAAAAAAACTACGCGTAACGGTAGTTGCTGCTCGCCCTGGTATTATTATAGGCAAAAAAGGTAGCGATGTTGAGGTTTTAAAAAATGAAGTTTCAAAGCTCGTTGGCAAAGATGTAAATATCAACATCAAAGAAGAGAGAAAGGCACAAGCTTCAGCTCAGCTAGCCGCTGAAAATGTTGCTATGCAGCTTGAGCGCCGTGTTGCTTTCCGCCGTGCGATGAAAAAGGTCATCCAAGGCGCACAAAAATCAGGCGCAAAGGGTATTAAAATTTCAGTTGCTGGTCGTTTGGGCGGTGCTGAGATGGCAAGAACTGAGTGGTATTTGGAGGGTCGCGTGCCGCTTCATACACTTAGAGCAAAAATCGATTATGGTTTTGCGGAAGCACATACAACTTATGGAAACATAGGTATTAAAGTATGGATATTTAAAGGCGAAGTTCTTCAAAAGGGCGTTCAGCCAGAGCGCAATGAAGAGGAAAAAGCCGATAGAAAACCACGCAGAGCAAGAAGGGGTAAATAATTATGTTGTTACCAAAAAGAACGAAATATCGTAAGCAAATGAAAGGTCGCAATCGCGGCTATGCAACTCGTGGCACCAATTTATCAACAGGCGAATTTGCGCTTAAAGCAACTGAGGCAGGTCGTGTAAATTCACGCCAGATCGAAGCTGCTCGTCAGGCACTTACTCGTCATGTAAAAAGACAGGCTAAAATTTGGATCAGAGTTTTCCCTGATAAACCACTAACCAAAAAGCCACTTCAAACTCGTATGGGTAAAGGTAAAGCAGGTGTTGAAGAGTGGGTAATGAATATTAAGCCAGGTCGCATCATTTATGAATTAGCTGGCGTTAGCGAGGAATTAGCTCGTGAAGCACTAACTTTGGCGATGCATAAACTGCCGTTTAAAACAAAATTTGTAACGCGAGAGAGTGAAAATGAAATATACTGAGATTAAAGACAAGAGCGTTGCAGAATTAAACGCAATGTTAAAAGAGAAAAAGGTGCTTTTATTTACACTAAAGCAAAAGTTAAAAACTATGCAGTTAAGTAACCCTAACGAGATCCGTGTGGTCAAAAAAGAGATCGCACAGATCAATACTGCAATTAGTGCTACAAAGTAAGGGGCTAAAGATGGCATTAAAAAGAGAAATTCAAGGCGTAGTTTTGCAAAAAGCTGGTGATAAAACAGCTACGATTTTGGTAGAAAGACGCGTTATGCACCCAAGATACCACAAATTTGTAAAACGATTTAAGAAGTATATGGTTCATGATGAGAAAAACGAGCTAAATGCAGGCGATACTATCGTAGCTATTGAGTGCAGACCACTTTCTGCTCGTAAAAATTTCCGCCTAAAAGCTGTTCTTGCAAAGGGAGTTGAGTAATGATTCAAAGTTTTACAAGACTTGCAGTTGCTGATAACAGTGGCGCAAAAGAGCTAATGTGTATTAAGGTTTTAGGTGGTAGCAAGAGAAGATACGCAACACTTGGCGATATCATTGTTTGCTCTGTAAAAAAAGCTTTACCAAATGGCAAGATCAAAAAGGGTCAAGTTGTTAAAGCGGTTGTTGTTAGAACTAAAAAAGAAGTTCAAAGAGAAAACGGCTCACTTATTAGATTTGATGAGAATGCAGCTGTTATCTTAGACAATAAAAGAGAGCCAGTAGGGACTCGTATCTTTGGACCAGTTGGTCGTGAAGTTAGATATGCTAACTTTATGAAGATCGTTTCACTTGCTCCGGAGGTGTTATGATGGCAAATGTAAAATTTAAAATCAAAAAAGGTGATAATGTAAAAATTATTGCTGGAGATGACAAAGGCAAAACCGGCAAAGTTCTTGCGGTTTTGGCTAAAAAAGGTCAAGTTCTAGTTGAGGGCTGCAAGTTGGCTAAAAAAGCTATCAAGCCAAGTGACAAGACTCCAAACGGTGGTCACATCAACAAAGAAATGCCAATAGACATCTCAAATGTTGCAAAAGTTGAGGAGTAAGAGGATGAGTAGATTAAGAGATAAATTTAACGAGAGCATTAAGCCTGCACTTGTTAAAGAATTTGATATTAAAAACCATATGCTTATCCCAGCTCTTGAGAAGATCGTTATTAGCGTTGGTGCAAATGAGTCTGCAAAAGATCAAAAAGTGCTTCAAAATATGGCTGACACGATCTCGCTTATCGCTGGTCAAAAAGCAGTTATAACAAATGCTAAAAAATCAGTAGCGGGCTTTAAAGTTCGTGAGAATTTCCCAGTTGGCATCAAGGTAACGCTAAGAAAAGAAAATATGTTTGCATTTTTAGATAAGCTTATAAGCGTTGCGCTTCCTCGTGTTAAAGACTTCCGTGGCTTGCCAAAAAACGGCTTTGACGGCAGAGGCAACTATAACTTTGGTCTAAGCGAGCAGCTAATGTTCCCAGAGGTTGAGTATGATAAAATTTTACGCACTCACGGCATGAACATTACTATCGCTACAACAGCTAAAAACGATAAAGAGGCATTCAAATTGCTAGAGCTATTTGGCTTGCCGTTTGCAAAAGGAAAGTAATATGGCTAAAAAATCAATGATAGCAAAAGCCGCTCGTAAGCCTAAATTTAAGGTGCGTGGCTATACAAGATGCCAAATTTGCGGACGACCGCACTCTGTTTATCAAGATTTCGGAATTTGCCGTGTTTGCCTAAGAAAAATGGCTAACGAGGGTCTAATCCCAGGTCTTAAAAAAGCAAGCTGGTAAGGAGCGAAAATGTTAAATGATCTAATTTCAGACGGACTAACCCGCATCAGAAACGCTTCTATGAGAAAGCTAGATACGACACAACTTCTTTATTCAAAAGTTGTTGAGGCGACTCTTGCGATCCTAGCTGCAAAGGGCTACATCGAGAGCTTTAATGTCGTAGAAGATAACAACAAGAAATTTATTAATGTTGTTTTAAAATATGACGATCGTGGCAGAAGCGTAATCAACGAACTAAAAAGAGTTTCAAAACCAGGGCGCCGCGTTTATCAGGGTAAAGATGATATCAAGCGCTTTAAAAACGGCTACGGAACGATCATTGTTAGCACAAGCAAAGGCGTTTTAAGCAATGAAGACGCTCATAAAGCTGGTGTTGGTGGCGAAATTCTCTGCACAGTTTGGTAAGAAATTTGGCGTGAGTGCGCCAAATTTTAGTTTTTACATTGCCTGATTTTTGGGCGATGTATTTTATTTTACGGCATTGTGGTGTTGATTCAAAATCGTAGAAACACCCTAGACAAGTAAAAGGAAAAAAATGTCACGTATAGGAAAACAGCCAATAGCTATTCCAGCTGGAGTAGATGTTAGCGTAGATAATGGTGTCCTGAAATTTAAAAAGGGCAACCTAACAAAAGAACTAGATACAAAAAATAATGTTGATGTTAAGGTAGAAAATGGTACTTTGACTTTTGCTGCTAAGGGCGAAGATCGTCAAAGCCGTGCATTTTGGGGAACATACCGCGCACTTGCAAACAACATCGTAGTTGGACTAACAGCAGGCTTTACTCGCCAGCTTGAGATCAACGGCGTTGGTTACAAAGCAGCAGTTAAGGGTAAAATTCTTGAGCTAACTCTTGGTTTTTCACACCTTATCAACTATGAACTTCCAGAAGGCATCGAAGCAAGCGTTGAGAAAAACATCATCACGCTAAAAGGTAGTGATAAGCAAGTTATAGGTCAAGTAGCAGCTCAAGTTAGAGGCTTCCGCCCACCAGAGCCATACAAAGGTAAGGGCGTTAAGTATGTAGAAGAGCGCATCATCCGCAAAGCGGGTAAAACATCTAAGAAGTAAGGATAGGCGATGACAGCAAAAGTATTAAAAAGAAAACTTGCTCTTAGACTCAAGAGAAAAGCAAGAGTAAGAGGTAAAATTTCAGGTATAGCTGCTTGCCCAAGAGTGTCTATTTTTAAATCAAATAGAACAATCTATGTCCAAGCTATTGATGATGTTACTGCTACAACGCTGGTTGCTAGCGATGGTAGAAAGCTTGGTATAAAGGCAAATAAAGACGGTGCTGTAGTTCTTGCAAAAGATTTTGCTAAGAAGCTAAAAGACAAGAGTATAAGCGAAGCGAAATTTGATAGAAATGGCTATCTATATCACGGCGTAATAGCAGCATTTGCTGATGCTCTAAGAGAAAACGGCATCAAGCTATAACCCAAAGGAAGATCAATGCAAAAGTATAATAGAGAAGAATTTGAAGAAGTAATGGTCGATATCGGCAGGGTTACAAAGGTTGTTAAAGGTGGTCGTAGATTTAGATTTACAGCTCTTGTTGTAGTCGGTAATAGAAATGGTCTTGTCGGCTTTGGCTATGGCAAGGCAAAGGAAGTTCCAGATGCTATGAGAAAAGCGGTAGATGATGCATTTAAAAACATCATCGAAGTCAAGCTAAAAGGCTCAACCATCCCTCACGATGTAGAGGTTAAATATAACGCAAGTCGCATTCTGCTTCGTCCAGCTAGCGAAGGTACAGGCGTTATCGCTGGTGGTGGCGCACGCCCTATTTTAGAGCTTGCGGGCATAAAAGACATCCTTACAAAATCGCTTGGCTCAAATAACTCAGCAAATGTTGTGCGTGCTACTATCAAAGCGCTTAGCATGCTAAAAAGCTAAGAGAAAGGAACGAAAATGGCATTAGAAAATTTAACCCCAGCTCTTGGCTCGACACGCGAAACTAAGAGATTGGGCCGTGGTCAAGGTAGCGGTCAAGGTAAAACGGCTGGTAAAGGTCACAAGGGTCAAAGAGCAAGAAAAGGCTACAACGAGAAGCGTGGTTTTGAGGGTGGTCAGCAGCCACTTCAAAGACGCCTTCCAAAAGTTGGCTTTACTTCAAAATTTGAAAAACCTTATGTTATCAATGTAGAAAAGATAACAGCTGTAAAAGAGCTTGCTGAGATTACGATCGCAAGCATCGCTAGCGTCCATAAAATCGCAAAGAGTGTTACAAAGATCAAGCTTATCGGTGCAAGCGCAAAATCACTTGCTCCAAAGGTAAAAGATAGCAACATTAGTGTTACCGGACAAAAATAATGGATAAAAATTTGCTCAACAAAATTCTCATTACGTTGGCATTTTTATTCGCATACAGGATACTGGCGTATGTGCCAGTTCCGGGCGTTAATGTTGATGTGATTAAAGAATTTTTCAACTCAAACAGCAACAACGCTTTAGGTTTGTTTAATATGTTCAGTGGCAATGCTGCTGAGCGTTTAAGTATCATCTCGCTTGGTATTATGCCTTACATTACATCGTCGATCATTATGGAGCTTTTAGCTGCTACCTTCCCAAATTTGGGTAAGATGAAAAAAGAGCGTGACGGCATGCAAAAATATATGCAAATCATCCGCTACTTAACTATAGTGATTACGGTAGTCCAGGCTATCGGTGTTAGCATAGGACTGCAAAGTCTTGGTGGTAGAGGCGGCGAGCAGGCGATTATGATTGATCTGAATTTATTCATTGCTATTGCTGCAGTTTCGATGCTTGCAGGTACGATGCTGCTTATGTGGATCGGTGAGCAGATTACTCAGCGCGGTATTGGCAACGGCATTAGTCTTATCATCTTTGCGGGTATCGTATCTGGCATACCAAGTGCGATCGGTGGTACGATAAATCTTGTCAATACAAGTGAGCTAAATTTCTTGGTTGTTATTGGTATCCTAATTGTTATCTTAGCAACTATCGGTGCGATTATATTTGTTGAGATGGGTGAGCGTCGCATACCGATCTCATACTCTCGTAAAGTCGTTATGCAAAATCAAAATAAGCGTATCATGAACTATATCCCTATCAAAGTAAATTTAAGCGGTGTCATACCGCCGATCTTTGCTAGTGCGATACTGATGTTTCCTAGCACGATTTTTCAAGCAAGCACAAATAAATACATCCAAGCTGTCTATGATTTTTTAAATCCAAATGGTTATATGTTTAACTTTTTGACATTTATTTTTATCATTTTCTTTGCATATTTTTACGCTTCGATAGTCTTTAATACAAAAGATATAAGTGAAAATTTAAAAAGACAGGGTGGGTTTATCCCGGGCGTTAGACCAGGTGAGAGCACGGCAGCGTATCTAAATGAGGTCGCGAGTCGCTTGACGCTTGGCGGAGCTATCTATCTGGGACTTATTTCTACACTTCCTTGGGTACTTGTAAAAACGATGGGTGTTCCATTTTATTTTGGCGGAACATCGGTTTTGATCGTAGTTTCAGTTGCGCTTGACACGATGCGTCGTATCGAAGCCCAAATGTATATGAATAAATATCAAACCCTAAGCGCGGTAGGTTTATAACCGCAAATTTGACTGGCAAGCAGTGCTTGTCGGTCAAATTCTAACTTTTATCATTTTCAAATTTCATTTTTGATATAATCTCGCAAAAATTTATAGGAAAATTTATGGCGATCTCTCTTAAACAACCATCTGAAATTCAAAAAATGCGTGCCGCAAACAAGATAGTCGCAAGAACACTAGATCATGTTGCTACTATTATAAAGCCGGGAATTTCGCTTTTAGATATTGATAAAATTTGTGAAGATATGATAAGGGCGCAGGGCGCAAAGCCAGCCTTTAAGGGGCTTTATGGCTTTCCAAATGCTGCTTGCATCAGCGTTAATGAAGTAGTTATACATGGGATACCTAGCGAGTATAAGCTAAAAGAGGGCGATATTGTTAGCGTTGATATAGGTTCAAATTTAGATGGTTATTTTGGTGATAGCGCGCGAACTTTTGGAGTTGGTAAAATTTCTGCACAAGATGAAGCTCTCATCGCATGCGCTAAAGACGCTCTTTATTTTGCAATCGATTTTATTGAAGCTGGTATGCACTTTAAACAGGTTTGTCATGAGCTTGAAAAATTTATTACCGCGCGCGGCTATGTTCCGCTTCGTGGATTTTGTGGGCATGGCATCGGTAGGCGTCCGCACGAAGAGCCAGAGGTGCCAAATTATCTTGAGGGTAACAACCCAAAGGCTGGACCAAAGATTAAAAACGGCATGACATTTTGCATAGAGCCCATGATATGCCAAAAAGACGGCACTCCTGTCATAGGCACTGATAAGTGGGCGGTTACTAGCAAAGATGGATTACGCACTAGCCATTATGAGCACTGCATCGCCATAGTAAATAATAGAGCTGAAATTTTAAGTTTAGCAGATTAAAAACTCAAAAATATAGTAAATTTAAAAATTTTACTATATTTTTCAGAGAGTAAAATTCAAATTTTTACTAAAACTGATAATTAATATTAATATAAGCAAAAATCGCTAAAATGCCAAAACCATTTTTAATCAAAGGATATAAATGAAAAAGACACTTTTGGCACTTTCTGCGATTGCGACTTTTGCTCTAGCAAGTGGAGAGGTAAATATCTACTCTGCTCGCCATTATGACGCTGACACAAAGCTTTATAAGCTTTTTGAGGAAAAAACCGGTATTAAGGTAAATGCGACTCAAGCAAGGGGTGGCGAGCTGATAAAAAAGCTAGAAACTGAAGGCGATAGCTCACAAGCAGATATTTTTATTACTGCTGATGCTGGAAATTTCCATACGGCTAAAACAAAAGGTGTTTTGCAGTCTGTAAAGTCAGAAACACTAGATAAAATCGTTCCAGAAAACTACCGAGATGATGAGGGATTTTGGTATGCTATCTCAAAAAGAGCTAGGATAATCGTCTATGATAAGCGCGACTTTGATGCAAGCAAGATTAAAAACTATGAGGATTTAGCAAATCCAGAGCTAAAAGGAAAGCTACTTATTAGAAGCGCAACTGCTCCATACAGCAAGTCGCTTTTAGCTGCTTTGTTTGAGGCTAACGGCAAAGATGAGGCGATAAAATGGGCAAAAGGAACACTGCAAAATTTAGCTCGCGAACCAAAAGGTGGCGATAGAGATCAGGCGAAGGCTATTTTGGCTGGAGAGGGCGATGTTGCTGTTATGAATACCTACTATATTGGGCTTTTATTAACATCTCCAAAGGCTGATGATGTTGAGGCGGCAAAGGTTTTAGGTATAATCTTCCCAAATCAAGACAACCGTGGAACACATGTAAATATCAGTGGTATCGGTATGACAAAAGCTGCTAAAAATAAAGAAAACGCTCTAAAATTTATGGAGTTTATGGTTAGTCCTGAAGCACAAAAGATCTTGGCTGGCATAAACTATGAGTATCCTATAAACAAAGAAGTTGAGCCGCACGAGATAGTTAAAAATTTTGGCTCATTTAAAGAAGATACTACACCACTTTACAAAAGTGTAAAAAATACCAATGAAGCGGTTAAAATTTATGACATGGTTGGCTGGAAGTAAGTGTCTGCATTGAAATTTGGGGCGATCTTACTCGCCCTTATTGTTTTAGTCCCTATTTTAAGTATATTTTTTGAGATTGCACTTGGGGACTATTCGCTACTTTCACACTTTTTTGAGTATCTATTTTTAAACTATCTTAAAGACACGCTAATTGTTTCTATCGGTGTTTTATGTCTTAGCCTTTTTATCGCGACGATTTCGGCTTGGATAGTGGCAAACTACCGCTTTGCATTTTCAAAATTCTTTGAATATGCCCTTATGCTACCTTTGGCGATTCCAGCGTATATTTTTAGCTTTTGCTATGTTGGCATAATGGAGCATAATGGCTATTTTCATCAAATTTTTGGTGTTAGGCTTGATTTTATGAACGCTTATGGAGCGATTTTTGTCCTATCGCTTTCTTTGTATCCATACATTTATATGTTTGCCAAAACATCGTTTAAAACGCAGTCACAAACGATTTTTGACACCTGTAGAATCTTTAAAATTTCATCATTTGCTATGTTTTATAAAGTCGGCATTTTTGTCGCTCGTCCAGCCATCATCGGCGGTGCGATGCTTGTTTTGATGGAGACTTTAAGCGATTATGGCACGGCGGCATATTATGGAGTGCGGACATTTTCTGCTGGGATTTTTAAGCTTTGGTTTGATCTGGGAGATAGCTATTCGGCTGCATTTTTGGCTGGTATGCTTATGGTTTTTGTGTTTATTTTAATGATTTTAGAGCACATAAATAAAAATAAAAAGTCATACAGCTTTAATACGCACAATATATCAAAATTCTCTAAACCCATTAAACTGCGTGGCATAGCTTCAATGGCTGCGTTTTTGTGGTGTTTTGTGATTTTTGCTCTTGCTTTTTTGTTTCCATTTATGTGGTTACTTTATTGGTCGGTGGCTACTATTGGCGATTTTTCGTCAGAATTTACGCAAATGGCACTAAATTCGCTTCTTTTAGCTGTTATCTCTTCAGTTTTAATTACGGCGATTAGCTTTTTTTTGGTCTTTGCGACAAGAGTTATAAAAAACAGGACTTTAAATACATTTTTGCTTAAATCAACATCGCTTGGATATGCTTTGCCTGGCGCTAGTTTGGGGCTTTGCGTGATGATTGTCTTTGGGTATTTTGATAGAAATTACGCTACGACATTTCTGTCTAGCGGACTTTTTGTGCTGATTTTTGGATATATCGTTCGATTTTTGGCTACCTCTGTTTATGCTGTTGAAAGTGGATATGCTAAGATACCAGCAACCATAGATGATGCGACGATAATGATTGACAAGCGCCCTTCAAGGCTATTTTTTGGTATTCATTTTCCACTCTTGCGACACTTTTTCTCACTCTCGCTTATTGTAGTTTTTATCGATATAATTAAAGAGCTACCGCTTACTCTTATCTTGCGCCCGCTTGGTTTTGAGACACTTAGTATTAGAGCATTTTTTTATGCATCTGATGAGAGACTTTATGCTGCTGCGATGCCATCTTTTATCATTGTTTCATTATCGCTTGTAGCTATTGTTTGGCTTGAGATAATTTCTAGGAAAAAGTATGAATGAAATTTTAAAAATCAAAAATTTAAGCAAAAATTTTGGCAAAAAACAGGTGCTAAATGGCATAGATCTGCAGCTAAAAAATAGTGAAATTTTAACTATTTTAGGCGAAAGTGGGTGTGGCAAAAGCACACTTTTGCGTATCATAGCTGGGCTTGAAAGTAAAGATAGTGGCGAAATTTCACTTCTACAAAACTATGGTGTCGCGATGATGTTTCAAAACTACGCTCTTTTTCCGCATCTAAATGTGCGTGAAAATATCGAGTTTGCTCTACATAAAATGGGCAAAAATGAGCGCAAGGCTCGTGTTGATGAGCTTTTAGAAAAGTTTAAAATAGCTGAAATTTCAAAAAACTCATGTGATAAAATTTCAGGCGGACAGGCTCAAAGAGTAGCGTTTGCAAGAGCAGTGGCAAACAAAGAGCGATTACTTTTGCTTGATGAGCCATTTGCAAATTTAGACCACAACTTACGATCAGCACTTCGAGCTGAGCTTAAACAGATGATAAAAGAGAGCGAAATCTCAGCCATTATGGTAACACACGATAAAGAAGATGCCTTCGTGCTTAGTGATAGCATCGCGCTTATAAAGGGCGGTAAAATTTTGTGTGTTGATACGCCAAAAAATTTGTATTTAAAACCAAGCTGTGTTGAAATCGGGCGGTTTTTGGGCGAGCTAAATTTCGTCGGTGATGCCGATCTTAGCTGGCTTGACGATGAGTTTTTGGCGTGGCTTAGAAGTAAAAATTTTATGTTTCGCCCAGAGCAAATTTTAGCTGGTGGCAGGTATAAAGCACAGGTTTTGAACTCAACATTTTTTGGTTCATTTTATGAGCTTGATTTAAAATTTCATAAACTAAGCTTTAAAGCCAAAGTTAGTTCAAATATAAAAATTTATGATATTTTTGAGTTTGATTTAGCTTAATTTAGCTATCATTTGCAAAGAAATTTGAGCTAAAGCTAGCTCAAATTTCATCTATGCTTCTAAGATAGCTCCATTGCTAGCATTTGTAACTAGCTTTTGATACTGGCGTAGCCATTTTGAGCTTAAGTTCTTATCTATCGGCTTAAACTGAGCCTTTCTGGTGGCTATTTCGCTCTCATCCAAAAGTACATTTATGGAGTATTCATCGACATCTATTTCGATTATGTCGCCATCACGCAACAACCCTATCATGCCGCCCTCAGCAGCTTCTGGACTTACATGACCGATACTAAGTCCGCGTGTCGCACCACTAAAACGCCCATCTGTGATAAGCGCCACATCAGCACCCAAGCCTCTTCCCATTATGAGTGAAGTAGGACTTAACATCTCTTGCATGCCAGGGCCTCCGCGTGGACCTTCATAGCGGATGACTACAACATCGCCTTTGCCGACCTTCCCGCTTGAAATTCCAGCTATGGCTTCATCTTGGCTATTAAAACAAACTGCCTTGCCCCTAAATTTACGCTCACCAACGATACCAGCAGTCTTTATAACGCAACCTTGTTCGGCTAAGTTGCCAAACAGTATGGCAAGCCCGCCGACTTTTGAGTAGGCGTTTTCTATCTTGTGGATAACTTGTTCATCTTTTATATCGCTTGCTCCCACGCGCTCGCCCAGACTTTCGCCGCTAACGGTTAGGTTATCAAGTGCTAGCATTCCATTATCTGTGCGTGAAATCTCTTTTATCACGGCATTCATACCGCCAGCCCTGCCGATATCTTCCATGTGGATATTTGGTAAAGATGGGCTTATTTTAGCTATGTGAGCTATGTTTTGGCTGATTTTATTAAGCTCTGAAATTTGCAAGTTTACTCCAGCCTCTCTTGCAATAGCAAGCATATGAAGCACGGTATTTGAGCTTCCACCCATCGCCATATCGACAACAAGCGCGTTGCGAATAGCTTTTTCGTTTAGGATATTTTTAATTTTAAATCGCTCATCAAGTGCTATCTCACAAATTCTTCTTCCTGCGCGGCGTACAAGTTCTTCACGCTCAGGTGTTAGTGCTAGTATCGTGCCATTGCCACTTAGTGCTATACCCATGGCTTCACATAGTGTATTCATCGAGTTTGCAGTAAACATACCAGAGCAAGAACCGCCACTTGGACAGGCATTACACTCTATATCCTTTAGCTCTTCAGCTGTAATCTCATTTGTTTCAAATTTACCCACAGCCTCAAACGCAGTAGCCAAATCTATCGGCTCGCCCTTTTTCGTATAGCCCTTTTTCATCGGACCACCACTAACAAAAACTGTCGGCACATTTACTCTAAGTGCACCCATTACCATGCCCGGCACTATCTTGTCGCAGTTTGGCATACATACTAGCGCATCAAGCTGGTGTGCGTTCATTACGGTTTCTATCGAATTTGCGATGATCTCGCGGCTTGGCAAAGAGTAAAGCATACCACTATGACCCATCGCGATACCATCATCTACGCCAATACAGTTAAACTCAAATGGCACACAGCCATTTTTTCGTATCTCATCTTTTAAAATTTCAGAATATTTATTTAAGAAAAAATGCCCCGGTATTATCTCTATAAAGCTATTTGCCACGCCGATAAATGGCTTGTTAAAATCATCATCTTTTAGCCCCGTTGCTCGAAGTAGTGAGCGGTGTGGAGCACGAGTGTAGCCATTTTTTATTAGATCACTTCTCATAGTTGTTTCCTTGTTAAATTTTGTGTATTTTAGCGAAGTTTTGTGAGAATTTGAAACAACAAAATAAATATTTTTAAATTTTTATACAAAATTTGTTTCAAATAGTAGCCAATAATACAAAATCGAGGCTTTGCTCAAAATATAAAAATCAAAAAATATTTATTTTTGTTACTATTTTTCACAAAGCCAGTTTTTGTTAAGCGTTTTTATTATCCTCGTTATTTTGATCATTTTTTCGAATTTTATTTAAAAAATCTCTTGCTACGCTGTAAGCTCTGTCACCTATCTTCTTGGCTTCTTGCTTAATGTCAAGTTGCTTCATCTCATCAAGCTTTTCACTAGCCTTTTTCTCAAAACCTTCTATCTTTTCATCTAAATTTATATTTTTTGCTCGCTCATTTAGCTCATTTTTTAGCTTCTCAAATTTTTCGCTAGTGCTACTTAAAAATTCATTCACAGTTGCGTTTTCCTTAATATCTTCAAGCTTTTGAGCTAGCTCTTCGGCTGCTTGTTCGCTTATGCGTCTTAGTTTGGCAATATTTGAGTCTAAACTCTCATCTAGTAAGTGCTCGATAGCGCTTCTGCTAGGGTCATTTGTCTGCGCACCAACATCTTTTATCATCTGTATAAATTTATCTTCAATATCCCTAAGATCCCTAACGATCTTAGCAAGACCTGCCTCGGTTGGGGTAAATTTTGCATTACTTTTAAGATTTTCAAGTGTACGCAAAATGCCCTCTCTTGTACCCTCGATAGCACCACAAACTAGCTCTTTTGCAAAAATTTTACTCTCATTTGCAACTTCAATCGCACCAGATACGATAGCTTTTGCTATCTCGATTATACGCTCACTGCTTAGCTCTCCTTCATTTATTGCGTTATAGCTTATATTTTTTGCGATTTGCATAGCCGTCTCTTTTATGTCGCCACCGCTTTCTATAGTGGTTAAAAAAGCACTTTGCACGCTTTCATTAAGTATCCCAAACATCCTTGTTTCTCGCATTATCGCGCTATTTAGTAAAAGTAAAATTTCATCTTTTCGCTCAATGTCGTTTGCATTTACCAACTCTTCTGCTGCCTCAAATGAAGCTTTTAGAGTCTGCTTTATCTCTGTGCGTTTGTTAGTAATCTTTTTTAACATCTCATCAGCTTGTGCGATAAGTGAAAAAAGTTCACGCTCTTTTTGACTGATAAGCTTTGCGTTTATCTCACTCATTGCATCTTGCAAATCTTGCATTTTGTCCAAATTTTCTGCTTTAAGCTCGGCAAAAAGTTCTAGCATCTTTGCATTTATGGCAGATTTTAACTCATCATCTTTTAATGTTTCAAGCCTACCAAAAAGTTCGTTTACGCGTTTTTTAAGTTCCATTTTTTACCTCACAATACAAATTTTGCACTCTTTTTTAATGCCAAAAACAGCTCCAATCTTTCACGCTCATCAAATACATGTACGACAACGCTATGGCTTGCGTATTTTTTGTCTTTACTAAAATTTGAAAACTCGATTTTGTGCTGCCTGCCGTCATCTATTAGCCCACGAACTAACGCATTTACATCTACATGTGCTTCGACTATAACTTTGTATTCCCACATTGTAGGGTAGTTGATGTGTGCTTTTTGGTTATTTAGATCGCAGATACTCGCCACTTTTGCCTCCACTTTTTGTTTCTAAGACAATGTTTGAAATTTCCATGCTTTTATCTATCGCTTTTATCATGTCATAAATCGTCAAAAGTCCCACACTAACGCCAGTAAGCGCTTCCATTTCAACGCCAGTTTTGCCTTTTATTTTCACACTTACAAAAAGCTTAAAGGCAAAATTTTCTGGCTGCTCTTGGATGTCGCAGTCAACGCCTAATATGTTCAAAGGATGACACATTGGTATTAGCTCGCTCGTCTTTTTTGCTCCCATAATGGCAGCCACTACGGCAGTTTGCAGGACTGGACCTTTTTTGCCAGTGCTATTTTTTACCGCCTCAAATGCCTCTTTGCTCATTGTAATAACGCCGCTTGCGGTTGCTATTCGTAAGGTGTCATCTTTTGGGCTTACATCAACCATTTTTGGACGATTTTTTTCATCTATGTGTGTTAGCATTTTTTACCTTAATCAAATTTTTTAAGATTATAACAAAATAAGTTAAATTTTTCTTGTCGGCAAAAATTAATATTATTTTAAATTATTAAATGAGAGAGATTTGTAAAAATTTTTTCTAAGCCGATAAAATCGACCCAAAATACAAAAATAGGATAATTTTTGTATGTTATTATTTATTAAAACAAAATTTACTGCAAGATTGTATAATTTCAGTGTCCAACAAGAAAAACCTCCTTTTTGTAATAAGCCTCTTTCCCCCAAGAGGCTTACTTTATTTCATATATTTTTTTAAAGTATCATAGCTCCTATAGTAGCACCAATCATCAGCGGAATGTTAAAAAACACAAATGTCGGCACGCAAGTATCATAAATGTGACTGTGATTGCCATCAGCATTTAGCCCAGATGTAGGACCAAGTGTGCTGTCACTCGCTGGACTTCCAGCGTCTCCAAGTGCCGCCGCTACGCCTATAAGCAGTATGATCGCAGGCGTGCTAAGTCCAAGAGCTAGGCTAAATGGCACATAGATAGAGGCGATGACTGGTATCGTGCCAAAGCTAGAGCCGATACCCATCGTGATGAGTAGTCCGATGAGTAGCATGAGTAAAATTCCGCCCAGTTTGCCACCGCTTACAGCACTTGCAAAACTTACTAGCTCATCTATTCCACCGCTCTCTCTTAGCACTGCGCCAAAACCAGCCGCCACAAGCATGATAAACGCGATAAACGCCATCATTGCAAGCCCTGAGCTCATGATCTTATCTACTTTGTTGTATTCAATGCCTTTAAAGACTATCATTGTAACAAGTCCACAAAGCGCGCCAAGTGGCATAGATGAGGTATAAATTTGAACACCAAAAGCCACCACTGCGCCAGCTAGCACAGCCCACTCTTTCGCGCTCATGCTAGCATTGAGGCTATCGCTTACTATCTCACTATCACTACCAATATACTCGCGCTTTTTGCTGTAAAAGATGATAGCTAGCATAAGACCAGCAAGCATAGACGCACCACCTATCCACATCACGCTTGCCACATCACTTACGCTTACCGTGACACCATTGTTTCCAAGCTCGCGCATCAAAATCGTATGAAAGATAAGACCAAAGCCCACGCCAAGCGAGACATAAGGCGCTTTAAGTCCAAATGTCAGCGCGCACGCTACTGCTCGGCGGTCGAGCTTTAGCTTGTTAAACAGTGGCAAAAGTGGCGGGATGAGAACGGGGATAAAGGCGATGTGAACGGGGATTAAATTTTGTGATAAGCACGCTATGGCAGCGATACTTAGCACTAGATAGGTCGCCTTTTTGCTCATGACATTGCTTATGGCGCGGATCAAAATAGCGGTCAAATTTGTCCTTGCGATTGCCGAGGCTAGCGCACCTAGTAAGATGTAGCTAAGGGCGGTTTCGAGGTTGCCTTTCATGCCGGTTATGAGGGTGTTTGTCGTGTCTATCATACTCGCGCCACTCACTAGCCCAGCGGTGAGCGCTGAGATGAGGATGGCAAGGAGAATGTTAAAACGAAGCAAACAAAGCACGGTCATAACTAGGATGCTGATTACAACGGGGTTTGTTAGCATTGATTATCCTTTTGGGTTTTTTGAGATTATACACAAAAAAGCTTTGATAAAGTTTGTTTTATAAATATTTTTTAAATTAAGTGTAGCAAGTGTTGCGTTTTGAAATGTTTAGCTTTTGCGCTTGGGTAAAATTTGCGAGATGTTTTAAGTCGTAGCTTGCGTTTTTTTTACAAACCGCGGAGGTGCTGGTTAAAATGTCGTGCAAATTTAGTCTGTCTTTACGAAAAAAGCAAATTAGCAACCCTACCACACTAAAGCCTGCCAAAACAAAGCAGATATAGCGAAAAATGGCATGAATGAGTGAAATTTTGCGTCCATTTTTTAGATTTATAAGATAAATTTGTTGTGCTTTGTAGCCCGGCGTTTGAGCTTTAAAGGCAAAAAATAACGCACAAATCACGCCAAAAAGCCCTTGACAAAGCCCAATGGTAAGCTGTGAGTGCAAAAACTCGTCCTTACCATCAAGCACGACATAGGTCGCGATGTATAAAATCGGCATCAAAATGATAAACATATCTATCACAAACGCCTTTATACGGCTTGTTATAGGGGCGATAACTGCCTTTTGTTTTTGTGGTTTTTCACTCATTTTTTGCCTTTTTTATAAATTTAATCGTGCCAAATTTGCCATGCTTTTTCTAGTTTTATCATAAAATTTAGCCAAAAATATGCTTTAAAAATCTCTTTTTTACCTTTTAAAATTTTAGCTCAAATTTTTTATCAAGTTAAAATTTGGCTTAAATTTACCATCCAGCTTATCTTGCCAATAACATACTTTTTACGGATATAAATTTTATGCCAAATTTGCTGTGCGTTTAAAAGCAGACTACTTTTTTATACAAGCTAAAATTTCAGCCTTTCTCACCAAAATACTAAAAGATAAATTTAGTTTCCGCGACTGCCCGGCTTTACCGCCACGCTTCCGTCTTTGCAAAGCGGACAGCTATTAGCATCATAGATCTCAAACTCAAAATTTCCTAATGCAAAAAGTGGCTTGTCAAACGGCAATTTACACTCGGCTTTTCTGGAACTAGGCATATTTGAAAGTGAGCAAAAGCCACGATTCGCAAGAGCTGCAAAACCCACGACCACCCCGCCAAGCTCCTCAATGATCTTTGCACTCTCAAGTGCTGAGCCACCAGTTGTGATGATATCCTCGCAGATGATAAAACGCTCATTCTCTCTTACTTCAAAACCACGCCTAAGGCTCATCACTTTCTCAACTCGCTCAGTAAAAATGAAGCGTTTTTTGGCTGCACGCGCTAGTTCATACCCAGCCAAAATTCCTCCCAAGGCGGGCGAGCAAACGCTATCATATTCCACGCCACTACTAGCTATCACACTGGCTAGTTCATCAGCCAAACGCCCCGCAAGCTCTGGGTTTTCTAAAACCTTTGCACTTTGTAAATAAAACTGCGAATGCTTACCACTTGAAAGCAAAAAATGCCCCTGCAAATACGCTCCAGCATCCCTGTAGATCTGCTCTATATTCATTTTTACCCCTTAAATTTGTACTATTTTACCGAATTTGGGCTTAATCAGTGGTTATTACCATTAAAGTAGTTGCTTGGATATTTGTGATGATATTACCGCTAAAATACAGATCCAAACTATCCAAAATCAGTGAGTTTTTATCGGACTCTATGACCAAAATTTCATTTTCTATATCACTTTGTTTTTGCTCGCTAAGCGTTGCATTGCGGTCAAATTCATACTTTTTTAAGACATTTTGGATATGCATTTTTAGGTTAAACTCAATCCTTTTATCATCTATCGCAACCGTCAACAGACAATCATCATCTATACCGCACCCATGAGGGCTACGATCGATGAAAATTTTAGAAATTTTATCTGCACTTATCTTGCTGTTATTAAGCTTAAAATAAAGGTTATTTATATAATCCCCTGTCTGATCCATAACTTTTAAAAGCTGTGGTATGGGCTTAAACTCGCTATCGTATCTGCGAATGGTGTAGATGATGTCTTGTATCTCATCTTTTTGCTTGCTGCTTAAATTTTTTACCGCTTGTTCAGATGTTAAATTTAGCCTTTGTACAAGCTCGTTAAGCCGCTTTGTTTGCGAGTTTATCGTGATTTGTGCGGTATCTATCACAAAAAATATCAAACACAAAAAAATCATACAAACGGCCGAAATCAGGCGGTAAGAAAAGAGAAATTTTGTGATTTTAAATGCATAAATCACACTTAAAAGCATGCTAACACTGAGCAGATGTATGCGTTCTGTCGTTAGACCATAGGTGCTGACACGCTCTATCACACCAAACCACAAAAGCACTATGGGAGCAAGTGAAAATAGCCAAAAATAGCAGTAAAATTTCTCCCATTTTTTCTCACTTGAAATTTCAAATATCGCACACAAAACCAGTCCAGCCGTAAGATACGAGATCATGATGTAGGCGACTTCTCCATGTGGCAGACCACTTATAAGCACGATTTTAACGATATAGATGTGAATAATAAAAGTGTAAATAACAAGAGTTGGAGTTAGTAAAAAGTTAAAAATTTTCTCAAATAGCAACGAGCTAAGGCTAAAATCCGCATCCTCAAAAACCATAAAAAACCAGCAAGTAGTGGCTAAAAACAGCGTGAAACCAAAGCCGTTGCTACTAGTGTAAAGGTCAAAAAGGGAGAAAATTCCACCGATTATCAAAAAATATAAGATAGAAACGACGATGCCCATAGTAAGTGCAAGAGCTAAATTTGATAGCTTTTTTAGGGCATTGTGCGTGAAAATTTCGTTCTGTTTTGCAAATTTATCACTAAGTAGCAAAATAAATGCAATGGCAGTAAAAACGACAAAATGATAATCATAAAGCCCAAATTTCACAACTGCCAAAATCGCCATAAACGCCCCAGCAAACGCTGCCCAGTAAGCCTGCCTAAACCTACGCAGCGAATAAATCACAACCAACAATAGTGGCAAATACGCATAGACCATCAAAGTGCCTGCGCGACCTTTGGCTGCCCACTCCAAGTCGTAGTAATATGACGGCGCAACCATATACGCAACGCTTAAAAGTACTATTAAAATGCTCTCTGCTTTGTGGTTGTAAAATGTGTTGAAAAATGAAATTTTAAGCTCTTTAAACAGGTTCAAATCTATCCTTTTATAAATTTATGCCATTATAGCATTTTGGCGGTGAAATTATAAAATTTCTAGCAAAATAGGCGGCAATTTAGGTGTGGGAATGCCAGGCCTGGTATCGGATAGCTTGGGATTTGTAAAGTGATTTTGGCTACTGTGTGGTGGCTTTGATTGGTTGATAAATATTAAAATTTACAAAATTCCAAGTACTAAGCTTTGGCAAATAGTGTGCCTAATCGCAATATATGCGGTCTATAAACTAAAATCACAGAAATTTGGCGAGATCTTAGGCACGCCAAATTTGGCAAAATTATACCTTTAAAAGCTCTGCTTCTTTGTCTTTTACGGCTTGATCGATCTTTGCAGTGTAGCTATCGGTGATCTTTTGGACTTCATCTTGTCCCTTTTTGCTCTCGTCCTCACTAATGGCTTTGTCTTTTTCTAGCTTTTTGATCTCGTCATTTGCGTCTTTGCGGATGTTGCGGATACTTACTTTCGCCTTTTCACCAAATGCCTTTGCGTGTTTAGCATTTTCTTGGCGTTGCTCGATCGTCATCGGTGGGAAAAATAGCTTTACAGCTTCACCATCTGAATTTGGATTAACCCCGATATTTGCCGCTTGGATAGCTGAGCTGATGGTCTTTATCATCGGCTTTTCCCATGGCGTGATCGTGATAGTTGAAGCGTCTGTTGCAATGACGGTAGCGACTTGGTTTAGCGGAGTTGGTGATCCGTAGTAATCAACATAGACATTGTCTAATATGTTGATATTTACCTTGCCTGTGCGAAGTGTCGTAAAGTCGCGTTTTAGCCCTTCGATGCACTTGTCGCTATGCTCTTTTTGTTTTTTATAAATTTCATTCAACATTATTTATATCCTTTACGAGAATTTTTGTGGTTACTTTTTTACCTACTTTTAGTGAAATTCTAACTTTGTACTTATCCAGTGGTTTTTTAAATTTATAATAAAATGTGTTGTCTTTTATAGTTACAGGCATGTAACTTTTCATGCCAGAAACAAAGAAATTTCCTTTGGTTGTGTTTATATCATCGTGAATTTGTATACTTAACTCGTCAATGACATTGTTCTTAGGGTAGCCTTTTGGGAAAAACCATGTCGCATCAAGATACTCATCAGCAAAAGCCACGCGCATGTCTGTATCATCTTTTAAAGGTGTTCTGTTTAGGTCAAATACACTGCTTTTAGTAGAAACCGCACCCGTATTTTGATTTAGCAGCGCTTCAAAGCCAAATTTCTTAGCTGTGGCGATAACCCTATCATCGTATTCACCGTAGGGATATGCTAGATATTTTGGCTTTCTGCCCATATATTTTTCAAAAATTTTTACACCATCAGCAAAGTCTTGAGTAAGTTTTTCTACATTTAAGCCAACCATATGCGGATGAGCGTATGAGTGATACTCAACTTCACCGCCAAGACTTTCGACCTCTTTTATCTGATCAAAAGTCATATAGTCACCGTATTTTCTAGCGCTTGCTTCAACATATACAAAAAGTGTAAAGTCAAAACCATACTCTCTAAACACTTCTAAGCCATCTGTATAAAAGCTTTTAAAACCATCATCTATAACTAAAACTACCCAGTTTTCTGGCACAGTTTCTTTATTTTGTAGAGTTTTTACTAGTTTAGATAGTGCAACAACCTCATATCCGTTCTCTTTTATGTAGTCAAACTGCTTGCGTAAAATTTCGGTAGAAATATTTGCACTCGCGTGATTTGGCTCGTTAAAACGGTGATACACAAAGATGTGTGCATCACCAAACAAATATGTAAAACCCAGAAAAAATAGTGCTAAAAGTCGTTTCATTTGCTCTGAGGAGCTGCTGGCGCTGTTGGTGCCGAAGGAGTTTGCGCACCTTGTGGAACTATGCTTTCTATATTTATGCTATCAACTAGCGACTTTTTCATATCTTTATTGTAGAAATATCCGAGTGCAACGGTATTTAGGATAAATAAAACTCCTACAAAAAATGTAAATTTTGCTAAAAAACCAGCTGGACCTTTTGCACCAAAGAGGCTTTCGTTGCTCCCGCTGTATGCTCCAAGACCAATGCTTGAGCTTTTTTGAAGCAAGACTGCGATAGTGATGATTATAGCTAGTACAAACTGCAAAATTAAAAATAATAAACTCACGAAAATTCCTTTAAAATTTTAATCGGTCGTGATTATACAAAAAAAGTGCTAAAATTTGGTTAAATTTGCTTTTCTATCTCATAAAGTTCGTAGCGAATTTCTTTAAAAAGTGCTGAGAATTCAGTATTTATAAGCTTAAAACACTCTTCTAAAACTCTAGCACTTTCTTGTGATCTTTTAAAATTTGCTGTTAAAATTTCACTTAAATTCTGACGCCTCATCTCGCTTTGCGTGCTTTGTTTTAGCACATCTTCGCTAGCGTTGCGAAATTTTATAAACTCATCTTGCGATATCTTTGCTTTGTGGCGTAAATTTTTTATTTTTATGGCAAGGGCTTTGTCATCAAAGCCATATCTTTTAATGTCTTCAACGACCCTAAGCCCCTCTTTTAAGCGGTTTAAGTTCGCGTCTATCACTCTATAGACGCGTTCATTTTCACTCATCTCTACCAAAAATGCCTAAAATTTGAAGCAGTGAAGTGAAAAGATTTACAAAGTCAAGGTATAAAGCTATTGCACCCTCAACTGGTGTTTCGTAGTTGCCACGGATAATATTTTGTGTATCATACAGGATATATGCACTAAAAAGTATCGCTGCTACGCTTGAGATAGCAAGCTGCATAATTGGACTGTGCATAAAGATATTTATAATGCTAGCCACGATAACAACGATAAGAGCGATAAAAAGCATTTTACCCATTGTAGTAAAGTCGCGTTTTGTATTCATAGCAAAAATGCTAAGTCCGCCAAATGCCACTGCTGTTAGCGTAAATGCCTGAGCTACAATGCTTGCACCACTTGGCATAGATAAGATCGCAGAAAGAAGTGGAGTTAGCGTTAGACCGCTTACAAATGTAAATGCAAACAAAAGCACCAAATTTAATGCAGCCTTGCGCTTTGCAGCCATAAGACCAAAAAGTAGTGCAAGCTCGACGATCACAAGACCCCAAAACATAAATTTATTTTGTGCAAAGAAGCCAGATAGTGAGTAAATCCCTATATACGCACCTGCGCTCGCAGCAACTAATGAAGCTGCAAAAAGCTGGTAAGTCTGCTTTATAAATGCACTAAGAGAACTTTGCTGATAGCTTTGTTCAACGCTTTCTTGTTGTGAGCTATAATTTCTATTATATAAACTCATTTTTTCTCCTTTTTAATTTTCTTGCAAATTTAACGAAAAAAAGGTAAATGTGAGATGAAAATTTGCTTAAAAAGACCAAAACTATTCTTAATAAATAAATTTTTGTTATAATATTATAATTTTAAATTTGGAGGGTAGATGAGTTTATTTTTTCATGGTGCTATAGATTTTATGGAAAATGGCTTTTTAGAACATAAAGAGCTTTTTGAAAGCTTAGAAAATAATCAAGAGCCAAGCGTGCTTTTTATATCGTGCGCAGACTCTCGTGTGGTACCAAATTTGATCACAAATACTTTGCCTGGCGAACTTTTTACAGTAAGAAATATCGCAAATATTGTTCCACCTTACAGGGTTAGTGATGAGTTTTTAGCAACAACCTCAGCTATCGAATATGCGTTAAATGTGATTGGTGTAAAAACAGTTATTGTTTGTGGGCACAGTAATTGTGGTGGATGTGCAGCACTTTATGCAGATGAAAAAAAGCTAAAAAATGCACCAAATGTTAGGCGATGGGTAAAGCTAATGGAGCCTATAAAAAATGAGGTTTTAAAATTTTCTAAAGATCCAGCCAAAGTTGCATGGCTCACAGAACGCCTAAATGTGATAAACTCACTAGAAAATTTGCTAACCTATCCAGATGTTAAAGAGCGTATGGAGCGCGGCGAGATAGAGCTTTATGGCTGGCATTATATCATACAAACGGGTGAGATTTTCAGCTATGATCTAAAAACTGAGAGCTTTAAGCTTTTGGGTTCGGAGTGAATATGAGAAAAATTTTTACTACATTTTTAGTTTTTTTCATAGCTTTAAATTTATATGCAAATACTCAAAATGAGCCATCAGATGAAGGGTATAAAAGCAAAGAACCAGAGATCTTAAATATTATAGATGCTATACAAACTCTAAATTCGCAGCTAAAAATTCTATCCACTCAAGATGATGCAAACAGCACAAAAGCGAGTGAAAACATAGCACTTTTAAATACTCAAAAACAAAAACTACTTGAGGTTATACCAGCTGCTATAACAAAGATAAAGATAAAAGATGGAGATAGACAGAAATTTTATAAGCAAAAAGAGCAGCTTCAAAAATCAGTTACTCGCTATGAAAAATCAGGAAACAAGCACGCTTACGCTGACTCTGCTATCGCTTTAGAGAAAATTTTAATTAATGAGACATTTGTTAGCGCTATACTTAAGGTTCAAGATGGCTTTAAAAGTGGTATAAGTGCAAAAGATGTAAAGTTTGCCATATCCGAGGCTCTTATAGAGCTTAGTGCTGGATCTTATGCTCGTATAAGGACTTTAAAAGATGGTGTAGAGGTTGAGAAATTTGATGAGAAGCTCAGCGAGCTTGATATGCTGCGCCAGACATATGAGGAAATTTTAAACTATTTAAAAGATAATGCAGAGCTTTTATCCTCAAGCAAGCTACTTTCCGGGCTAAATTTGCAAGTTGCTATTGACTACATTGATGAAAAGACCGAGTTTAGCTTATTTGGCGTGAGTGCGGGAAAGCTTGCTATCATCATTTTTGTGCTCATATTTTTTGTCTCTTTGACTAGAATTTTAGCACTTTTAACCTACAAACTAGCGCTTTCGCTCTTTTCTAAAAATGTCCATGCTGAAGACATGAAAGATCAGATAGTAAATATCATCAAAAGACCTATCTCATCGCTACTTATAGCTTATGCGCTAAATGTCTGTGCTAGCATTATCTATCATCCAGCCCCAATCCCTATAAACATAACAAATATATTTATAATCATCTACACGCTGCTTTTTGCGTGGCTGGTTTTAACTATCCTAAATGGATATGGGCTTTTGCTAATTAGCGAGCTTACGAAAAAAACGGGACGCAAAGAGGTTGTAAATTTAATATTAAAGATCATTTATTTTATTGTGATCGTTATAGCGATCCTTGCAATACTTTCTCGCATGGGTTTTGATATCTCAGCCATTATAGCTTCGCTTGGTATAGGTGGTTTGGCTGTTGCATTTGCGGCAAAGGATATTATCGCAAATTTTTTTGCTTCAGTTATGTTGCTTTTTGATAACTCTTTTTCGCAAGGAGACTGGATAGTATGTGGCAAAATAGAAGGAACGATAGTTGAGATAGGACTTAGAAATACATCTATAAGAAGCTTTGATAACTCGCTTATATTTGTTCCAAACTCAAAGTTGGCAAGCGAAGCGATAGTAAACTGGTCAAGGCGTAGGGTAGGTAGACAGATAAAAATGATAGTTGGAGTGACATATAACTCAACACCAGAGCAAATCGTAAAGTGTATAAACGATATCCAAACCATGCTTTTAGAACATCCTGGCATATCAAAGCCAGAAAATGGAGGTAGCTTTAGAAGTGAAAACGCAAGATATAAATTTAGACAAAGCATTGTAAGTATAGACGATCTTGCTGGCTATAAGAGCAACCTTTTTGTCAAGCTTGACAAGTTAAATGATAGTTCAATTGATATTTTGATATACTGCTTTTCAAAGACAACGGTTTGGGGAGAATTTTTAGATGTAAAGCAAGATGTTATATTAAAAATAATGCATATAATCAAAGCAAATAATCTAAATTTCGCGTTTCCTAGCCAAAGTCTTTATGTTGAAAGCGGCGATGAGAGCAAAATGTTACCAGAAGCAAAAAAAGAAAAAGATCTAATTTAAGGAGAAAAATATGAGTGGTTATGATGATGACTTTGAACTTGATGAAGAGTTTATAGATGATGAGGACGATAGGTCTAACGGCTATAACTATAACTATGACGAAAACGACTATGAGTACGATGATGGTGATAGTGATGAAGATAGCTATGATGGGTATTAATGACTAAATTTCAAATGGAAATCACTGATGAAAACATAAAGTCTCTTACTAATCTTTATGGCTTTGTCCTGGGAGTTCTTTTTGTTTTTCATGCAGTGAGCTTGTTGCTTTTTGTTGTCGCTAAGACTTATGCTTGTGCTGGGGTAGTTATGGCACTGTTTGCAGGGACTGCTTATGTTAAAAATAATGTAAAAAATCAAGATCTCATCTCGCTTTGGATGCATATTAGCATTACTAGTGTAAGCGTCATGGCGACTTTTATGCTAGGCTTTTATAGCGGTTTTTATATGCTTGTTATGGCACTTATTTTCATTAGTTGTACTATTGGCAATAAACTGATATCTTATATTTTGATACTTATTGAGATTGCCATAGTTTTAGTGTTGTATTTTTTCTTTCAAGAGGGTACTTTACCGCGAGACAACTGGCTTATTAAGCTTTCTCATGGAATTTGCTATGCCACTGCATTTTTTATGGTATTTCGTGTAATTTTGTTTGTAAATTCTTTAATTCAAGATAGGTTTAAAAAGATACAAGATGAAAAAGATGAGTTCGTAAAAAGTTCAATGTATGACCATCTTACTGGACTTTTAAATAGGCGAAGCATAGAGGAAATTTTTGAAAAAAAACTAAAACATACAAAAAATACAAACTCAGTAGTCTTGCTCGGTGATATTGATAACTTCAAGATGATAAACGATATTTACGGGCATATATGGGGCGATAAGATTCTTAAAAATGTAGCCGATACCCTTAAAGGTACTTTTAGAAAAGATGACATAGTTTGTCGCTGGGGCGGAGAAGAATTTTTGATTATTTTGCCAGAAGTTAAGGTGGATTTTATAGGTGCGTTATCAGAAAGGTTATTAAAAAATATAAACTCCATTATGCTTCCAAGTGGTGTCCCAGCGACTATGACCTTTGGTATGGCTATTTATCTTAGAGGCATAACCGATGAGTTTAATATAGTGATCCAAAGGGTGGACGCATTGCTTTATAACGGTAAAAAGGCTGGCAAAGACCGCGTAGAGATGGAAATAGTAAAATGATAAAATATCTTTACATGAAATTTGCTGGCAATATGCATATGACACTAAAACTTTTGGTTGTGGCTGCGCTTTTTATGCATATTGGGTATCTGATTATATTTGCATTAATGGGAGCTGAAAAGCTCGTGGTGACAAATATCTTTTCGGTTATCACTTATATTTTGCTTGTTGTGATAGTCTTTGAAGATAGTCAGAATTTAAAGATAGCTATGGCTATTTTTCAGTTTGAAGTCTTGTTTCACGCAGTTATTTGCATGTTAGTTCTTGGGTATGGCTTTGGTTTTGAGCTGTTATTTTTTGCGATGCTTGTAAATTTACTGCTTATAGCAAATAGTCACAGCAAGCTTACATACTTTATGCTTATGGCTACTGTGTCGATGTTTATTGTGCTTTTCTGGCTACTTTTTGATAATCGCGTAGATACTGGCTTTTGGTCGCATTTTTTATTTACTTATAGCTTTGTTTTGGTTGCAGTTGTCTTTGTTTTAATGACTGATTTGCTTGAGGTTTCAAACTCATTTGAGCTACTAAATGTAAAAAAACAAAGAAGTATCTTAAAAGACATGGCAAATAAAGACCCACTAACAGGGCTTTTAAATCGCAAATCGCTTGATATATTTGTTCAAGATTATTTACATAATGATGTAAATTTTGCCGTGATTATAGGTGATATCGATAACTTTAAGATGATAAATGATACTTATGGACACAATGCTGGAGATGATGCTTTGGTGCGGATAGCAAGTGTGTTTAAGAGTGTTTTTCGTCACAATGACTTTGTTTGTCGCTGGGGTGGGGAAGAATTTCTTATCATTATCTATGATGTTGAGCCAAACATTGCATTTGAAATTATGAACAGAGCTAAAAGCTTGATTACGCAAACTCCACTAAATTTTGAAAACAAAAAGATAGAGCTTACGCTTACTTACGGCATGGTAACGCACATTAAAGGAAGTGATATTAATATAGAACAGATGATAAAAAAGGCAGACGATCTACTTTATAAAGGTAAAAAGAGCGGTAAAAACCGTATAGTTACATCGTAATTTAGGGCTTGCGCCCCAAATTTTGTTTATTTGTGAAGTTCGTTTATATAAAACTCAACTGATCCCATACCCTCTTTTTTTGCCCACTCATAAGCTTGTGAGACAAATTCCCAGTTTATGTTCTCGTAGAAAGTTTCAAGGTATTTTGGGCGTGCATTAAAGTTATCTATATAATAAGCATGCTCCCAAACATCAACTACAAGAAGCGGAACAAGGTTTTCATTTACTGGAGTTACGGCATTTGAAGTTTGAACGATACGAAGCTTTTTGCTAGCAGTATCAAAAACTAGCCATGCCCAGCCAGAGCCAAATAGCGTAGTTGCAGCTTTGATAAACTCATCTTTAAAGTCAGCAAAATTTTCAGCTAATGCAGCTTTTAGCTCAGCGCTCGGCTCGCTTTTTTTAGCGATACAATCCCAGTAAAAGTCATGGTTGTACACTTGTGCCGCGTTATTGTAAAGCCCACCACTTGACTTTAGTAAAATTTCATACAAGCTCTTACCTGCAAACTCGCCCTCTTTTGTGAGGTTATTTAGGTTATTTACATAAGTTGCATGGTGTTTTCCGTGGTGGTACTCACAGGTTTGTGCACTTACTACAGCGTTTGTATTTGGGTCAAATGGAAGTTCTCTTAGTTTAAACATCTTATCTCCTTTAAAATTATGTGTTTATCATTATATAACAAATTTGTAACTAAATAGTTAATTAGATGATATTTTTTATTAGTTAGAATTTTAAACTACATGTCTTTTTCGTAAGATAATGTAAAGTTTTATCGTCGATACAAAAAATGTCACGATAGCAGGACCGAGGATTATCCCCCAAAAGCCAAATGTCGCAATACCAGCTATCATTGCAAAAAAGATCAACATTTCGTTTATATTTGTAGCTTGCTTAACAAGCTTTGAGTTAATAAATTTTATAACAAGCGGTTTTACAAAATTATCCGCTAAAAACGATATAACAACACATGTGTAGATACAAATGACTATCGCAGCTGTTGTGTTGCCTTGAGCAAATTCATAAAGGCTTATAGGCGCCCAAGCTAAAAGCCCACCAACAACAGGTATCAGCGAACAAAAGGCAAATAAAATCCCCATCAAAAACCCATCATATCCATATATCATCGTAACAAGAGCAAAGAGCATACCTTGTATGATCATATTTGCTATAGTCGAGTAAAAGACCACACTCATGACATTTGCAACCTCTGAAAGGATAAATCCGCTATCTTTGTTGTCCATCGGCAGAGCGGTTTTTAAGAAATTTATAAGTTCTGGTCCATATAGTAGAACAAAGAAGAAAAATATCAAGATGATAACTATATCAGTTAAAAATTTTGCGCTCATTTTGCCTAAATTTGCAAGGTTTTGCGCTATGTTTTTAGCGATGTTGCCGATGTCTATTTGTGAAAGTAGGCTTTTGATATTTGGCGCTAAAAAATCAAGTGAACTTGGTAGCGTAAAGTCATAGTTTTTTATGTAGTCAATAGTTGCTGTGACATTTTGTATATTAAAATTTGCAGCGTGGCTTGCGATGCTTATAACTGCGTATAAGAATGGAGCGATAAAAAGCGTAAAAAGTGCAAATGTCGTGATGGCAGCTGAGATAGTGCGGTTTTTGTGTGTTAGTTCAAAAATTTTTATGTGTATGTTTGAAGTTGCCACTGCCAAAAGAGCAGCGATAAAGATATTTAGCAAAAATGGCTGAAATAGATAGACTACCAAAGCTAAAGCAAAAAAAACAAAGCCACCGATAAAGATTTTTGAGTTATTCATATTTTTCCTTTTTGGGTGTGATTATAGCAAAAATTTGTGACATTTTATTTTAAAAATATATATAAATTTTATCTATTTTTAAGCAAATTTTTATGGGGGAGTTAGAATATGGTTACTATTTTATTTAAATGAGATTATATAAAAAATTAGTTCAGGCATCTGTGCTTGGTGGGGATATTTTGCTTTTTAGTGGCTGTGCGAGTATTATGAACAATAGCCCTGAAAGCTTTAACTTAGTATCTGAGCCAAGCAGTGCAAAGGTAGTGGTAAAAGATGTCAAAACCGATACAGTTGTGCTACAAAATCATACTCCGTTTAACATAACACTTGAGAAAAAGCATGGATTTTTTAGTGGTAAAGAGTATCAGGTAAATGTCAGCAAGGCTGGATTTAAGGATGTTAGCTTTGCCATTAAACCAACGGTTAAGTGGCTGGTATATAGGCGAAATTTGATATTTGGCGGACATTGGCTACTTAATAGTTGATCCAGCTACTGGTGCGATGTGGAATTTTAACTCCCGAAAAACACGAACAGGTTAGCACCGACAAGTAAATCATCACTGTCAAGCTTTTAAGCGATTTAAGTCAATATGAGCAAGAAAAACTAAAAACAACTACACCAGTCTAAAATAAGGAGAAAATAAAATTTTAACTGCTATTTTAGCTACCTCTTTGGTAGCATCGGTCGTTTTGGCAGATGGCGGATTTGTAGGCGTTAGTGGCGGATACAACTTTGTGAATAAGGCAAATTTGACTACAACGATATCCAAGACGCCAAAGGCAAAAAGCCAAATTTGGTATCAAGGCTGGATATGACTTTGGCTCATACAGGACATATGGTGAGTATGTTTATAACTTGCAAAACAGCGATACTTCGACATCGCAGGCAAACGCCGTGAGTATAAGTGGAGTTTTCATGATTTTGCTGTTGGAGCTGACTTTACGCCCGAGATAGCCGATGGATTTAAAGCTGTGCTTGGCGTATATATCGGTGCGAGTTATGCAAAAGCACATGCAGATGATACTGAAATTTATACCACAAATAATGCTGGGGGATTTTTATTTGGGCTTCGTTCGGGTGTGCTTTACGAGATCGATAGCCACAGCCAGATTGAGCTTGGATTTAAAAGCTCAAAGAACAATGATAAGCGATGTTGATTTGGACATTTACGGTGGCTATGTAGGCTATAACTTTAAATTTTAACTACTTAAGATAAAAGCCAAATTTATGATCTGTTTTGGAATTTGGCTTTGAATTTTACTCATCAAACAAATTTTTCTCACCCACTTTTAGATCGCTTGGGGGCGAAATTTTAAATACCCCATATGCCTTTGCTGAGGCGATCCTGCCACGAGCCGTTCGCTCGATGTAGCCATTTGCCAGTAAATACGGCTCAAGCACATCTTCAATCGTGCCTTCATCCTCGCTCATCGCAGCCGCTATCGTGCCAAGCCCTAGTGGGCGGCGTTTGGCTTCGAGTAAAATTTCAAGGTATTTTATATCCATCTCATCAAAGCCGAGAGAATTTACCCCAAGTGCGTCTAGGGCTTCTTTGCTTCGTTCGTGCGAGATGAAATTTTCATCATTTATCTCGGCAAAATCTCGAATTCGCTTAAGTAGTCTCAAAGCAATACGCGGCGTGCCACGAGAGCGTTTAGCCACTTCAAGAGCGGCGTTTTTATCGCACTCTTTGCCAAGTTTTGCCGAAGCGATGGTAACTATCTTTGAAAGCTCTGATGGCGTGTAAAACTGAAGTCTAAAGTCCATACCAAAGCGATCGCGAAGCGGTGCTGAGATCATGCCAGCACGAGTCGTCGCACCGATGAGGGTAAATTTTGGCAGGTCGATTTTAATAGTTTGTGCAGCAGGTCCTGAGCCTATGATAATATCAAGGCGAAAGTCCTCCATCGCAGGATACAGCACCTCTTCGATGGCTGGGCTTAGGCGGTGAATTTCATCGATAAAAAGCACATCGCCCTCTTGTAAATTTGTAAGTATCGCTGCTAAATCGCCACTTTTTTCGATCATCGGAGCGGCGGTCATCTTTATAGCTACGCCCATTTCGTTTGAGATGATGTGAGCAAGTGTAGTTTTGCCAAGCCCCGGAGGCCCGTAAAATAGCACATGATCTAAGCACTCGCCACGCTTTTTGGCAGCTTTTATAAATACATTTAAGTTTTGCTTTATCTTTTCTTGACCGATGTAATCGTCAAAATTTGCTGGACGCAACGATGTTTCATAATCGCTCTCAAAACTAACTTTTTCTATCTCGACTATTCTATCCATTTGCCTACTTTTGAAATTTTCTTTTAATTTTACCAAATTTTTGCTACAATACAAGCCATTATTTTAAGGAAAGCAATTATGGGTATATTTAAAAATTTGGAAGTCGAGTATTCTTATGATATCGCAGAGGAGTTTTTATCACATTTTTCGCTGATGTGCGATGTGATGGAGCCGCTCATAATTGACTTAAGGCGCCCTGATAAATACGACACAAACATCAAAGAGCTTTTTAGGATTTTTCACAATATTAAGTCTGCTTCGGGCTTTATGCACACTGATCCGATACTAAAGCTCACTACGCTTGCGGAGGAGGTTTGTGAAGAAGCAAGAACGCTTAAAGGTCCTGCTAATGAGAAATTTGTTGATTGGTTGCTTTTGGTAAGTGATCAGTTTAACAAATATAGGGATGATCTTGACCAAGACGCTGAGTTTTTTAGTATCCTTGAGCCGTTGATTATTAACATCCCGACAAAACTTGACTAAAATTTAAAAACGCTGTAAAATACGCTTTCTTAATTTATGGGGACGACTTGGCTTCGACAGGAGCAGAGTGGTCGTGGCGGCATGTCGCTTTGGACAAAGCGTAAAAAGTCTAAATTAAATTTAAACGCAAACAACGTTAAATTCGCTCCTGCTTACGCTAAAGCTGCGTAAGTTCAGTTGAGCCTTCTCGCCTTTGATGCTATCTAAAGGGCTTAAGAAGTAATCTAGATAGTGTAGTTTTAGGGTTTGACGAGCCTTAAGGCGAAGCCTAGTCTTAGTCTAGCTTTTCGTTTTGGAAAGTGAGCGTTGCTAGATGAAATTTTCACTTTTGCTAAACATGTAGAGGCTGCGGTTGTTTTGTTTTTGGACAGGGGTTCGATCCCCCTCGTCTCCACCATTTAAGCTATTACTAAGTTATTTTCAATTCCTTTTATTTCTTATAAATGTCTATATATCGTACTTTACCATTACTATTGCTTCTTTTATAGCATAGTTATTTCCGATCAATTAGGATACTTTAAGATGTGCGATATAATCATATAAATTCTTTTAATAACTTTATTAATGCCTGTAGTACCATGCTAGAAAGTTAGGGTAGTAGCTTACAAGAGTATTTTTGTGATGTTTTAGCAGCTTTTAAATTAATTATTAATCATAAAAGTGCTATAGTCGGCTTTTAAAGCCAGAAGTTATACTAATATTGGTTATTATTTTTGTATTAGATAATTTATACCTTAACATCTATCCTATTTTTAGCAACAAATTCTAGTATATCAAATGTATTTTTACCACTATCAAACTCTCTCTTTACGAGCTCATAAAATTTTTGAAGCTCGTTTATGGCTTCATCTTTGTAGGTTTGACTTCCTCTTATAACTTCAAGTGGCTTAAATTTCTCATTTTGCTCTGCTTTATTCGTATCTTTTAGCTCTTGCTCGCTTTGAAGTTCGTTTAGTATGTCAATAGCTTTGCTGGCATCATCATCTTTTAGTGTTAAACCAAAGCGTTCTTGTAGGACATATTGTGACCATTTTACTTTGAACTCATCAATGCTTAAATTGCTATCAAGCAAGCTTACTGTTTGTGAGCTTTCTAAAAATGGTAAATGTTGCATTGAAGTTGCAAATTCTTTTATAAACTCATCTAGATTGTATGATCTATCCCTTAAAAGTTGAGGCTTATTATTGGAATTAACATGTAAATTTTGTATGTGTTCTACAAATAGTCCCTTGCTATAATTAATAAATTGTTTTAAATCGGCGATTTGCTCTTTTGTAAAATCAGGATCATAGCCTTTGAGTTTGCCTATTATGCTAACTTTTGTCTCATCTCCTCTTGTGTATCCAGTAAGTGGATATGTTTTTCTGAGACCAAGTTTGGCTTGTTCCTGCTCGTTTAAGCTTAAAAATTCTTTTGAACTCATACCAAAAATTTCTTGGGTGCGATCTTTTTCATCGCCTTTAAATCCCATTTTACTAGCTATCGTTGCTTTGCTTAATTCTGATGGATATTGAAATGGTTGAGTGGTTGCTGATATAAGCATATTGCCGACCTTTCACTGCAAAGTTTAGATTTTATATACTCCACATCGGTATATTTTCATAAAAATTTATATTATGAAAAACAGTATAAAAACAAAGAGTAATGAACAATCCTTTTAGTATTACACCACACTACTAGCTAGTGCATTTATCTTTTGCATAAATTTTTCTTGCTCTTCTTTGTCGCCAACTTTATCAAATATCTGTTTTGCTATACTATCATTTTTTGCCAAGCGCGGTTTTAGTAGCTCTTGAACAATAATTTCATCTTGTGCAATTATAGCAGCTTCAAGTTGCGAAATTCTTGCTTTTGGATTTATTTGAAAATTTGTGCCATCAAGTATTGAAAATGCCGAATGTGCGGTCGCATTTGTGCTTAGTTTTGTTTCTCCGCCATCATTTGCTATTGGTCGCACGCTTTTTAGAAAACTCATAAAGACACCAGCTTTACTCCAGCCCTCATCTCTTCTATACACTGACATGTTAGGAGTAAAAATCACGCCATGCTTACCATTTTGAGCAATACCTTCCATAGTAAAGTTAAGCTCTCTAATATTAAATCCCTCAACGTCATTTTTTTCAAAGCTATCTTTTAACTCTTTTGCCTCTTTTAAAGACATGCTATCTTTGTATATATGTGTAATCTTACTGCTATCTATACTTGGTAAAAAATTTAATCCTTGTTTTACATCAGTTTTCATTTCGTGGCTAAAACCTTTTGGCAATGTGGCTAACTCTTTTTGTGTATAAACAGCTACATCGTTATCGCCGATAAGTTGTTTAAATTGATTGTAATAGCTTTTTATTGTATCAGCCATATCAATATTATCAAAAGCTTTGGCATTTTTATCTTTAAATAGATAATTTCTCTCGTTAAAATTTAAAATTTCATCAAGACTACTTTTATGAATTTTCATATTTTCAGGCAATCCTGCTGCCTTATTAAAATCCTCGCCCATAAATCCAAGACTATCTATACTATAACCATAAGCTTGATCGCTAAATTTTATAGCATTTATGCTAGATTGTAATGAGTTTGTATTATCTATTGGTAAAGCTATGTCATTAATAGCTGATACGCTTTTGGTGGTAAGTTCTGCTATTTGACTAGCTTGTTGGCTCATTGCTATATCAGAATTTTGAGCTAACATAGCTGCACCAAATGTTACTCCGCCAGCCTCTTTTAAAGCTTTTTGTCTTTTGCTTTCTTGTATTATAGAGTTTTGTTCGTGTATTTTATTAGAATTGGTTTGTAGGTTCATAGTTATACCTCCTTTGATTTTTAAAGGAGGTAAGCAAAATGTATTCCAAAATCTTATAATTTACTTAATACTTTATTTTCAAAGTCTCTTATAATATCATGATATCTTGAATGTGTAAAATTATCTTTTCGTTGAGAACAGTAATATTAAATCGTTATCACTTACAGCCCAACTAGCATTTTTTGATGATAGCTTGCTAGCAATTAGCACCATAAACTAACAAAGCATTTGCTAGAGCGAATTTAACTAAATGATTTCTTTTTATAAAATTTATCATTGTATTAAAACTTTTGCTAAATGCTTATTCTAAAGATGCTATCAGGAGTCGTGCTTGATTTTCCAAGATTTGCAGAAAATATGATCGATGTGTTATCCATAATACCAAAAGGGCGCAAAAGTAAAATCCGCAAAACATTAGCCTTGCGCAGATTTCTTATATTAATACTACTATCAAGTAGGCGTTTTGGCACACCTATATTTCCGCATTTTTCATAGATAGTGTTTAGAATCTTTATTTGACTACTTGCAAATCTATCTAAATTGCAGTATTTTTGATAAAAATAAAAATAAAATCTCTTTTAGTATCTAACCAAAATTAAACATTTCAAACATCAATAAAATGGAGATTTTAAAGAGAATGGTGGTTAGAGGCTAACCAGATACAAGCTAATAAAATGCCTATATATCGGCATTTTGTGATTTAAGCTTTCAATACTATTTTGAATACTGCCTTATTTACTTTTCTTGGCAAATTTACTAAAATATAGCAAACTTACCAAATAAAAACACTCTCCCTAAATACTACGCTTTAAAAATGCCATTTAATGGGCTTTTAAAGCTTTTGTATTTGTTTGAAAAGACTTGAACTGCGATTATATCAAAAAACACCATAAAAACAAGCCTATATCAGCAATTTACAGCAAATTTTTGTAGCCACTCGTTTATGGCTTTTCTGCTATAAATGATTGTTTTGCCGTATTTGTAAAAGGGGATGGAGTTGTTTTTGCCTTGATTTACTTTCATCCTTGCTTTTGCTTGTGCGTTTTTAGATATTCCAAATTCTTGCTCTAACTGCTCGATATTCATCAAATCATCGCTTTGAATTCTTTTCATTCTTGTTCCTTTTGTTTGTATTGTTTTGGTTTCGCAACATTACTCAAAGCAAACCCAAACACAGCTTAGAAAAGTGATATATAAAACTATTAACCCTAGTAAATGCCAAGTTTTAAGTGCTTGTATTATTTGCTATGCCATTAAAAAATAATAAAACATTAAAAAATAGCAATATGGATTATTTAAATTTGGCAAAATTAAAAATAAGAAAAAAGATATTTTTTTGATAAAAATATAGGAGTAAATTGCAAAATAATTACTATTTTTTACAATTTTACACCAAGATTAGCTAGCCGTTTTTCCATATATTGCTTAAACTCTGTTTCGCTTATATATTCTAACTCGCCACGCTCTCTTTGTGCTAATATTTCTCGCATATCTTTCTTATCTGCTTGAGTAATTTCATATTCTTTGTAATTCTGTTCGCGCCCATCAATATTTTTTATTTCATTTGACTGCATTGCTTGTTCCTTGTTTTTTATAGAATTATAGCATTTTTTAATTTGTTTGATTTTCGCAATAATAATTTAAAATTTTTTTGACAATTACTAAAATTTTAAAAAATAAAATGAAATTTTATTTTTTTATTTTTCATTATTTGCAAAAATAATGAAAATCGCCATTAAATGCCGATAAAATCGGTATTTTGGCTAAAAATACAGCCATAAAAATGGTTATCCTGCCTTGCTTCTTTTATCTTATATTTTCTTTTGCTAGTTTCAAAATTTGTAAAAAAGCTTATGTGAAAGTTTTAAAAATATTTTTGAATTTTAGATTGCTTCAATTTGTTGGCAATGATAAAAAGGGGGATAGAAAAATTTTTAACTACGATAAATAATTTTGTATGTGCTACGAATTTGCTTTTGCGTTTCGTCACAAATTTTTTTGATTTGGGTTAGGTGTTCAGCTATTTTATTTTCCAAATTGTTTTCAAAAATATTTATATTTAGACGATATGCGATTTGATTTATATTTGTCCCTATATGGGAAAGTTCTAGTAAAAATTCAGCTATGATTTCATTTTTTATTTCTATTTGCTCAAGTGCTTTTGTATATTTTTCATCACGCAAAAGCTTTCTGATGATATTTGATTTGCTCACACCATATTTTGTTGATAGTTTTTGAAGTGCTTTGTAGTCTTGCTCGGTTAGGTTTATGTGTAGGTCTTGCATTTTCTCCCCTTTTTTATTTTTTGTGAAAGCATATTTATCTCTTTGACGTGAGCTTGTTTTTGCTTTGCTCACGTGTTTATGATATGTGTAAGTCAAGCTTCTTGTTAGCACAATCGCTTAAAAATAGATTGATTAGCGTTTGGTATCCTATGCCTTTTTCGTTTGCTATTTTTTTGAAATATTCTAGTGTGTCTGCGTTGATATTGATTGAAATTTGTTTTTTTGCTGTTTTATCCACATATGGATTTTTTATGGCATTTGAAAAATCATATTCCTTTTTCATCTGTTTTCCTTTCGTTGTATTGTCTAGTTTCGTTTTTAGTGGCTTTTCTAGCAGAAATAAGCCTTATGATGTCATCTTGCTTATAACAATGCACTACAAGCAAGATTCGTTCTTTGTAGCTTTTGCCAAGCAATAAAAACCTATCTTCGCCATCAGAATGCTCATCATCAAACATAAAAAGGGCATTTTCATCAGCAAAGACACTAACTGCTTCACTAAATTCAACGCCGTGCTTTATTTTATTTGTTACCGCTTTTATTTCATTCCACTCATAATTCATAATGATATTATAATTATAAAATAATTATTTATAGCTTAATTGCACTATGTCAGTTTGTTAAACCGTGTTAAAGCACTTAACACGGTGCAAACGCCGTTGTTATCGGTGTTTGGTCTGCGACCGTGTTAATGTGTTGATTATGTAAGAGAAATTTGGCTTTTGTTCTATATTTTTTAACATATTAACACGATGTCTCTCAAATATCGTTGTTATCGGCTCTAGCACTGTGTTAAGTGCTTTAATACGGTTTAACATATTAACATATCAAAATTAGCTGGTATTGATAAAGTAGTTCTTAAAAAGCCCTAAAATACGAGATTTTAAGACTTTTTAAGGTTAAATTAAAGGGGATAAAATATTAGGGCGTGGCGGTCGTTTCCGTGTGTAATTCTAAAAAATTTACCATCGAATTCTAGTAAAAATTTTCTAAGTGAGTTTGAGCCTATGACTTCAACTTCATCATATTTTGCTCTTTTTTTAATCTCATTTATTAGATTGGTTCTGCTTATCCCACTCGGATTTTCTTTGATTATATCCTTTGCGTATTCTAGTGCATTAACCTGCTTGTCGTTCATCGCATAAAGCATATAATCATCAAATTTAAGGCTTAAATTTGCTGTGTCAATTATTACGGCTTGTGATTTTGTGTCATCTCGCTGTTTCATTGGTTCAAGAGTTACGATTAGTTGGTTTTCATTCCTTTCCCTTTTTTTGACAAAGTAGGCTTCATCACAACTATCAAAAAACGCAGTCGCTCCCTTATAGGCTTTATTGTTTTCGCCAGTGAAGTCTTGCTTGTTTTGGTGGTTTAAAAACCAAACTCCAGCGTAATAATCACGCATATGTTGCATAGCATCAAGCGTTGGCATCACGACTTCATCATAGCTCATGCTTCCACTTATGAAGTTGCGAATGCTATCAAAGATGATAAGCGTATCCTTGCAACTCTCATCTGCGATAGCTGATAGGCTAAATATAAGCGTTTTTGGGTCAAAATCTCTTTGGACTTTTTTAGCCGAGCTTATGTATTTTAAACTATCCGCATACTTGATTAAAATTTGCTCTATACCGCGACTTTTAAGTGTGCCTAATCCATTATCCATATCGACATAGATTACTTTTTTAATCGCTTTTATTTCAAGCATATGCGTGGCTAAATAAAGCGCCGTTAAACTCTTTCCGCTTCCTGGCATCGCATATAGGCTTATTAATTTGTTGCTCTCAGCAAAGCCATTTATAAGCCATTTTGGGTTAAAATCAGCAATATCGTTTGGTTGAAGCAATAAATTTGAGCGTTCTATATCTATTGCTTCATTCCCCTTTTTGAAATTTTTCATAGGTTCTCCTTTGTTAAAATAATGGTTCTAAATCGTTTAGATAGTCGCCATACCATTGCATTAGTTTTTCTAACTGCTCTTTTGTGCTTCTGCTCCTTTCGTATGCAAATTTGACCGCATCGCTCTGTTTGTGTGCGAGTGCTGTTTCTATCACTTCATCACTTATTCCCATTTGTAAAAGCTGGGCTTTGTTTTCAGAGCATATCGTGCGAAATGTCGCCCTAAATCCGTGTGCGGTGGATACGCCTTTATATTTGCCGCCATTTAAATTTATGATTGCTTTGTTTAGGCTGTCTTTGTGTAGATGGTTTTGCTTATTAAAGGCTGGAAATACAAAGCCGTTATCAATGATGCAGAAATTTCTTTGTTCTTTTAGAATTTTGATTGCATAAGAATTTAGGGCGATTTGATGAGCGTAGCCCATTTTCATTTCATCAGCTGGGATAGTCCAAGTTTTATCATCAAAACTTATATGCTCCCACTTTACACTAGTTGTGTTTATTGGGCGATTGACGCAGAGAATTTGTAGATAAATGGCTCTTTTTGTCTGTAAGTCCATCTTGCCATCGCATTTCAAATCGTGTAAAAACTCGACTAATCTCGCGTTATCAGTTATTGCTGAAAGTCTGCTATCTATGCCAAGCTTGTGCTTATATGTGCGTGAAGTTGGGAATTCTTTATGTAAATTTGGTATTAGGTTTTTAGCTATATGCCCGTCTCTTTCGGCGATAGTAAAGACTTCATTTATATTATCAATTAGGCGATGTATCGTTTCAAGTCGGCTTTTGTTTGGGTCGTTTGGATTAAAAATTGCGCTTAAAACTTCTTTTATGTCGCTGTATTTGATATCTTTTATATCCATTTTGCCAAAGGCTGGCAAGAAATACTTTTGATGTCTGATTATGACCTTTGATAGATAGCTCTCCTTTTTGCCACTCTTTCGCTTGTGTTCTATGATCTTATCAAAGAGATTTTCGTAAATGTATTTACCTGCTTTTTTGCCCCTTAAAGCGTCTATGTCTTGCTTTCCGCTGTTTAGCTCTCTTAATATTTGCGTGGCTTTTACTCGTGCCATATTTGCGGTAAATATACTCTCTCGCCACTCACCGATTTTGATAAATTTGCTATTAAATTTAAGTGTAAAGGTCTTTGTGCCTTTTGGATTTACTTGTATGTAAAGCTCTTTTGGGTTGCCGACTACTTTTCTGTATTGTTTTGGTTGTAAAGTGAGATTTTTTATATCTCGGTCTTGAAGTGTGGTTGTAGCTATATTGCCCATTTTTTCCCTTTTTATTGATGAAATTTTGAGCAATACTGACTTAATTATTTTTAAGTGCTTAATCAATACCTTTAATTCACTAGAATTAAAAGAAATTTGAAAGCATAGAAAAGCAAATAAAAGTAATCAAATATTGCTCCCTGCTTCGCAAACAAGGGAAATTAAAGTAAATTAAGGGGATTGTTTAGAATTGAAAGAAACTTAAAACTAACTTAAATGGTGGTTAGAGGCAGAATCGAACTGCCGACACGCAGATTTTCAGTCTGCTGCTCTACCGACTGAGCTATCCAACCACCTAATAAAAGAAATGTGATTATACCTTTTTAAAGATAATTTTTTGCTTAAATTCAAATTATTTAAATAAATCCAATTTTTCATCATATACGCTTGTTTGAATCTCAAAATACCCTAATATGGAAGAAAAAATATTATCATGACTTAGCTTGACATTTTTTTTGTATTGTAATCTTTCTAAAATTTCTTTTTTATTTGAATATATCATCATTGGCACATGCTTTTGTTCAATAGGCGCTATATCATACGGCGCACTGTGCATGTTAAAGCCGTTTTCTCTTAAGCTTTGTCCATGGTCTGAAATAAAAAACACAATCACATCTTTTGTTAAATTTTGAGTTATTTTGATGATTTCTGTCAGTAGATAGTCTGAGTATAAAATAGAATTATCATAGGCATTTATCAAGCTAGCTTGATCGCAATTATCTAAGTTTTTAGAATAACAGTCTGGTAAAAATTTAGAAAATTCTTTGGGGTATCTTTCGTTATATGGGTAGTGTGAGCCTCGAGTATGCAAAACGATGATTTGATTTGTCTTATGATCATCTATAATATTTTTTTGCAATGGTTCAAGTAATACACCATCAAATTCTGGAAAAAAGAATTTTTTCTTGTTATGTTGTATTTCATCACAAACACCTTCGCATCTGCCTTGGGTATTGTTCGTGCTAAGCCAAGTTATATCTACGCCTACTTTTGCTAGTATGTGAAAAATATTATCTTGATTTTCATTTAGACTATATTGCTCTCTTGTTGAGGCTGAAAACATACAAGGAATAGAGTATGTTGTGTATGTTCCGCATGATATTACATTAGAAAAATATACTAAGTTTGACTGTTGCTTAGTATAAAAGTTCGTGTCATTAAGCTTGTACCCCCCCCCTATTGAGTAGTTAGCAGCTCTTGCACTTTCTCCAGCTATAAAAATAAGTAGCTTTCCATCTTGATTTAAATTAATGCTTGCATCTAATCCTATGTGTGTTCTAGGTGGTTTTTTTAGTTCTAATTTTACGAATTTGTATCCTTGATATATTGTATAAAATGGAAGAGTCAAAAATTTAATTTGAACATTATCATTGTAAAAGCTTTGAATAGTATGCTTAAAAGGCAAAACACATATACAAATACCCAACAAGCCAATCAAAAGTAGCCTAAGTTTAATGTAAAAATGGTTTTTGCAGTCAATCTTGCATAATAATATCAAAATACTAGGTATGATGAGTGCAAAGATTAGATATAACATTAAATTTATATCAATAAAACTTTTTGCCTCTGCTACATTTGTTCTAAAAACATTACCAATCACACTATAGTCTAGAAAAATACTGTATTTATATATAAAGTAGCTTCCAATGCATGTTACACTGATACATAGTATGCTTATGAGTTTTGTTAAGCCTTTTATAAAAAGCATTGAAAATATAATTAGACTTGATAAAAAATAAGCAATTATGATGCTTGTAGTTATAATAAAGTTGCTTTGTTCTATGTTGTCATAAATATATTTAAAAAAATTGTAATTAAGTGCCGTTATATAAAATGCAGTAATTATCGTAAAGCTAAACCAAGAAATTTTAATTTTATTCATATTTTTACCTCTAAAAGATTAACAAATTCCTTAAACCTATCCCCTCGTTCGGCATAGCTTTTAAACTGATCCAAACTCGCACAAGCTGGGCTTAAAAGCGCGATCTCGCCTACTTTTAATACCTTTGAAATCTCACCAACCGCAACTTCTAAAAAATCGCATTTTACACACCTTATGCCAAATTTTTTGCTTAAAATAGTTAGCTTTTGACTATTTGATCCGATCGTATAAATTTGCACATTTTTAGCACTCAAAGCCTTAAAAACTGGACTTAAATCCACACCTTTATTGTCGCCACCCAAGATTAAATGCAAAAATTTACCATCATATCGTTTTATTGCCTGTATCGTTGCGTCGATGTTTGTAGCCTTCGTGTCATTTACCCAAACACGCCCAAATTTATCGCTAAACTCTTCAAGTTTATTTGGCTCAATGACAAATTTATTTAATCTGCCTACATCACACTTATCAAGTAAAATTTTCTCTACCGCAAGGGCTAAGAGTGCATCCATTAAAAACGGCGTTTTAAAGGCTATCTCGCTCTCATCTACACCGCAAAATTTAGCCAAATCCGTCTCGTTTTCATAGCTTATAACACAGGCTTTTGTGGGGGTGTCGGCGTAAATTTTAGGCACGATCGCAACCGAGTTTTCGCCCATATATGAAAGTGGTTTTAGTTTTGTCTTCTCATACTCGCTAAAATCGCCGTGCCATGACAAATGATCAGGTGTGATCGGCAAAAGCACATATATACCGGGCTTTGCGCGAAATGTGTAGTGCATCGTAAATGAGCTAGTTTCTAGTATCCAAATTTTGGCATTTGGGTCTAGTTTGGCTAGCGGCGTACCGACGTTTCCGCCCATAACCGAGCCGTAAATTTCAAGCAGATGTTGCATCATCTTTGTCGTCGTAGTCTTGCCATTTGTGCCACTGATCCAAACGCAAAATGGCAAATTTATGCCGTATTTATCGGCAAAATAGTCATACTCGCTAGTTAAATTTCTAGCCTTTTTAATAAACTCATGACTTGGTGGTATGCCCGGGCTTGTAATCTCAATCTCGCTATTTTCGGGGCAAAACTCACTCACTGGCAACAAGCGGTTGCCAAACTCATCTGATGAAATTTCGCTAAATTTATCATCGTAAATATCCCAACCACCGCTCTTTGCGATCGCTTTTGTCGTGCCACCATATCCGAATAAACTTTTTTTCATATTTTACCCTTTTAAGGCTTTTGATATTTGCAGATCGCTTAGTTTGCCGAAATTGCCACGCAAACTAAAATCATCAAAACAACTCGCCTTTATTTTAATTTCGCGTCAATTTCTATCAGCCCATAAAATTTCAACTATCTCATCAGCCGAAAGCTCGACCATCTCGCCATTTATTTTCTGTCTTGTAAATAGTTTATGGCTATAACTATCTTTAAAATTTAACTCTAAAAAGTCGTGAAAATAGCTTCCATACACCGCCCTGCCATAAAATGCATCTAAAAACTCATCATCAAATTCTCTCTCGCAAAAGCTACACATACGCTCAATGATCTCGGCAAGCTCGGTCTTTGTGATGTCTGGCACGAGATTTGGCTCTGGCAAAGCGATGTCAAATGCGATATTTTCGGCTCCATCAGCCTCCCACCACTCCACGACATCAAACTCATCGGCATTTTTGCCACTTATAGCTTTGATATTTTGCTTTAAAACTTCATACCTTTTGCCATCTTCATCGCCGTTTTCATCGCAGTAATCGGTATATGATAAAATTTCAGCCAAAATTTTATCATATCGCTCTTTTGCAATCTTAAAATTTGGCTCTATTACCGCTCTCATCGAAGTTTTAGAGCGATAAGCGCAACTAAGTTTGCCATCAAAGCGATGATCCAAAATCTAATTATGATCTTATTCTCCGCCCAGCCCTTCATCTCGAAGTGATGATGAATAGGTGCCATTAAAAATATCCGCTTTTTGTTGCGGTATTTGTAGCTTGTAGTTTGCAAGATCACGCTTAGCGTTTCGATCACGAAGACAAATCCAACTAAAATCAGCAAAATTTCATTCTTACTCATCACACCCATAAGTCCGATAAATCCGCCAAGGCTTAAACTTCCGCTATCGCCCATAAACACCTGTGCTGGATAGCAGTTATACCATAAAAAACCGAGCAATCCGCCAATGAGTGCCGATGCGACGATGATGACTTCGCCTAAATTTATAATCTTTGGCAAGAAAAGATACGAGCTAAACACGGCGTGTCCGCTAAGATAGGCAAAGATACCAAGTGTGATCAGTGAAAATATACTAGGCACGGTCGCAAGTCCATCTAGTCCGTCGGTTAAATTTACAGAATTTGAAGTGGCAATGATGACAAGCATCCAAAACGCAATGCTAAATACGCCAAGATCAAAGAGTGGGAATTTATAAAACGGCATCCAAAACGCCCCGCCAAGCTCCGTGCAAAAATACAAAAGCGAACAGACAACGAGCGAAAGCGTCGTAAGAAGCAGCATTTTAGCCTTTGGCGTTAGTCCTGCGTGGTTGGCTTTGCCTACAATCTTTGAGTAATCATCAAAAAATCCAATCCCAGCAAATCCCACCAAAGATAGTAGCGAGATCAGCACATAGGCGTTGCTTAGCCTAGCACAAAGCAGACTAGCCGCAATCGCTGAAAATACAAAAATAAGTCCGCCCATAGTCGGCGTTTTACCCTTTTCTTGATGGGTTTTGGGAGCTAGTTCGTAGATGGGTTGGTTGGCGTTTTTAGCCTTCGCCCAGCGTATAAATTTAGGCATAAGCCAAACAGTAAGCACAAATGCCACGAAAAATGAAAGTCCAGCACGAACCGTAAGATACTGAAAAAAGTTTAAATTTATAATCCCATTAAGATAGTAAAACAAAATATTGCCTTTATTTTTAAAAAGGCTAATTTTAGTATAATGCCACTAAAAAAATGATAAATTCGGAGCAAAAATGGCACAAAAAACCATACTTGTAATAACTGATGGTATAGGACATAACGAGAGTGAAAATTTTAACGCATTTGCCGCGGCTAAAAAGCCAACATATGAGTGGCTATTTAAAAACACGCCAAATACTTTAATAAAGACTTCCGGTCTTGCTGTTGGCTTACCTGAAGGACAAATGGGCAACTCAGAAGTTGGACATATGACGATAGGGAGCGGACGGATTTTATATCAAAATTTGGTAAAAATTGATCTAGCTTTTAAAAATGGTGATTTTAAAACCAATGAAAATTTATGCAAAATGTTTAAAACTTGCAAAAATATTCATATCATCGGACTTTACTCAGACGGCGGAGTGCATTCGCACCTTAATCACTTTCATGCCATGTATGATTTGGCATTGCAAAATGGCTGCAACGCACACGCTCACATCATCACAGATGGTCGCGATGTATCGCCAAAATCAGCATTTGAGCTTGTAAAATCAGCCGAGCAAAAGATGAAAATTTCAACCATTTGCGGTCGCTTTTACGCCATGGATAGAGACAATCGCTTTGAGCGTATAAAACAGGCTTATGATGCGTACTTTGGGGCTTTAACGCCACTTAGTATTACGCCAAGCGAGTATATTTCGCAAAGCTATGCTAAAAATGAGCTTGATGAGTTTATAACACCTACTACTTTTAATGATTTTAAAGGCATTAGCGAAAATGATGGCGTGATTTTTATAAATTTTAGAAATGATAGAATGCGTGAGCTAGTAAGTGCATTTGGAGGCGAGAGCTTTAGCGAGTTTGAGCGAAAATTTATCGTGCGAAATTTAATCACGATGACCGAATACGACGCGAAATTCACCTATCCAGTTTTAATCCCAAAAGAAAATTTACAAAACACTCTTGCAAATGTCATCGCAAAAGCTGGTAAAACGCAGTTTCACACCGCAGAAACGGAAAAATACGCCCATGTAACTTTCTTTTTTAACGGCGGAGTAGAAGATGCTGAGATAAACGAAACTCGCGTTCTTGTGCCTAGCCCAAAGGTAAAAACATACGACGAAAAGCCACAGATGAGTGCTTATGAAGTATGCGATGCGGTTTTAAAGGCGATTGATGCGGAGTTTGACTTCATCGTGGTAAATTTTGCAAATGGCGATATGGTCGGGCATACGGGCGATTTTAACGCGGCTGTAAAGGCGGTTGAGGCAGTTGATGAGTGCTTGGGCAAAATTTTAGCCAAAGCAAAGGCAAAAAACTACGCCTATATCCAAACTAGCGATCACGGCAACTGCGAAGCTATGCGTGATGAGAGTGGAGAGATGCTAACTAATCACACGACTCTTGATGTGTATTGCTTTGTGACGGCTGATGGTGTGAGTGAGTTAAAAAGCGGCATGGGGCTTAGCAACATCGCAGCAAGTGTTCTAAAATGCATGGGGCTTGAAAAACCAAGCGAGATGAACGAAGCGCTATTTTAAAATTAAACTAACAAAGGAGAAAAGATGAAAGATACAGCACTTGTCATAATCGACATACAAAATGACTATTTTCAAGGTGGCAAATCCGAGCTTTACGAGCCGATAAAAGCGGCACAAAATGCAAAAGCGTTGCTTGAAAAATTTAGACAGCTAAATGCACCGATTTTTCATGTTCAGCATATTTTTGAGAGCGAAAATGCACCATTTTTCGCACCAAATACAAACGGTGCGCAAATTCATGAGTTATTAACGCCAAAAGATGGTGAATTTGTCGTTGTAAAGCATTTTACAGACGCATTTTTAAACACTAAACTAGGACATGAGCTAGAACGCTTAAATATTAAAAATCTCATAATTTGCGGCATGATGAGTCACATGTGTATAGATACTAGTGTGCGTTCAGCCGTTGCAAAGGGCTTTAGTGTGAGTTTGGCTCATGATGCTTGTGCTACAAAAGAGCTTGAGTTTAACGGCACAAAGATAGACGCAAATATCGCTCATATATCATTTATGGCTGCAATGAATGGAATTTTTGCGGATGTAAAAACAACAGACGAAATTTTAAAAAAATTGTAAAATTTATCTAAGATTTGTTAAATTTCTGTGTTTCAAAAAAATAAAATACAAAGGAAAAAGATGAAAAGGTATTTAAAATTTAGCTTAGCTGTTGCGCTGGCTGGAGTTTTTGCTGGTTGCGCTGAAGTTTCAAGTGCGCTAAATAGCATAAACAAAATTACAAGCGGTGCGACACTTGCAACCGAGATCAATCCAAGCACTATATGCAATGAGTGGAAAGAAAACGAAGCAAGAGCAATACAAAATTACAACAACAAAATGATAAAATTTAAAGGCGAACTCACTCACATATCATCTAGCTCCTTGTTAGGAAATACCGCTTCGTTTAAAGCAGGTAGTGCGGATCTTACCTATGTGCCAGAAAATTCAAAAGCTGATAATATTGCAACTCTAAGCAAAGGTAAAAGCTACATAGTTGCTGGCAAAATCACAAGTATATCATACAGCCTTGATCCAAAATCAAAATGCGACATTGGACTAAGAGGCGTTTCAATAGAGAAAAATTAATAAAAGGATAAAAATGAAATTTTCAGGAAAAAATGTTTTAGTTACTGGTGCAAGTCGTGGTATTGGCGCAGAGATCGCTAAAATTTTAGCAAATTTTGGGCTAAAAGTATGGATAAATTACCGCTCAAAACCAGAGATAGCAGACACTTTGATGAGCGAGATCATAGCCGCTGGCGGACAGGCTGCGGTTGTGAAATTTGATGTAACAGATGAAGATGAGTTTATAAAGGCTATAAATTTGATAGTTGAATGCGATGGCGAGCTTAGCTATCTTGTAAATAACGCTGGCATTACTAATGATAAACTAGCACTTCGAATGAAAACAGATGAATTCACAGGTGTGATAGATGCAAATCTTACAAGTGCGTTCATCGGCTGCCGTGAAGGGCTAAAAGTGATGAGTAAAAAACGCTTCGGTTCAGTTGTAAATATCGCCTCAATCGTTGGCGAAATGGGCAACGCTGGGCAGGTGAATTACTCAGCTAGCAAGGGTGGTATGATAGCGATGACAAAGAGCTTTGCCAAAGAGGGAGCTGGTAGAAATGTGCGTTTTAATGCTATAACTCCGGGCTTTATCGAAACTGAAATGACAGCTGTTTTAAGTGATGAAGTGCGTGCAAACTATGAGCAAAATATACCATTAAAACGCATGGGAAGTGCTGCGGAAGTGGCTTACGGCGTGGCATTTTTGCTAAGTGATTACGCCAATTACACGACTGGTGAAGTGCTTAAAATAAACGGCGGACTTTATATGTAGGGCTAATTTAAGCTTAAATATTATAAAATAGTGGCGATTTTTTATAAGGAGAACAAAAATGGCAATATTTGATGATGTAAGAGATGTGGTTGTAGAGCAACTTAGCGTTGAACCAGATGCTGTAAAGCTTGAATCAAAAATCATAGAAGACTTGGGTGCTGATAGTCTTGATGTAGTTGAGCTTGTTATGGCACTTGAGGAAAAATTTGGCATAGAGATCCCAGATGGTGAGGCTGAAAAACTTATAAGTATCTCTGATGTAGTAACTTATGTAGAAAAAATAGGCAAGTAACCTCAATTTACTTACTTTACTTAAACTAAGGAGAAGCATTGAAACGAGTTGTAGTAACTGGTATCGGCATGATCAACGCGCTTGGGCTTGATAAAGAGAGCTCATTTAAGGCTATTTGCGAGGGGAAAAGTGGCGTAAAACGCATAATATCATTTGATGTAACAGACTTTCCTGTTCAAATAGCAGCCGAGATAACAGACTTTGATCCAAACACGATTATGGATGGTAAAGAGGTTAAAAAGGTTGATCGATTTATACAACTTGGTATCAAAGCTTCAAAAGAGGCGATGGAAGATGCAAATCTGGATGAATTTGATGCCGAAAATTTTGGTGTAAGCTCCGCTGCTGGTATCGGCGGCTTACCAAATATAGAAAAAAATTCGCAAATACTAATGGAAAAAGGCGTTAAGAGAATTTCGCCATTTTTCATTCCATCTGCGCTTGTTAATATGCTTGGCGGTATAGTTTCGATAAACCACGGACTTAAGGGTCCAAATTTATCAAGTGTAACAGCCTGTGCAGCAGGAACTCACGCCATATCACAAGGTGCTAAATGTATAATGCTAGGACAAGCTGAGAAAATGCTTGTTGTTGGTGCTGAAGCTACGATATGCGGTGTTGGCGTCGGTGGTTTTGCTGCGATGAAGGCACTTTCTACAAGAAATGACGATCCGCAGCATGCTTCAAGACCATTTGATGGCGAAAGAGATGGTTTTGTGATGGGGGAGGGAGCAGGCGCACTTGTTCTTGAAGAGTATGAGAGCGCAAAAGCTAGAGGGGCAAAAATTTACGCTGAAGTGGTCGGATTTGGTGAAAGTGGTGATGCTCATCATATAACGGCGCCTACTCTTGAAGGTCCAGTAAGTGCAATGAGGCAGGCTCTTAAAATGGCTGGAGATATCAAGATAGACTATGTAAATGCGCACGGTACTTCAACTCCGACAAATGATAAGAATGAAACTGCTGCATTAAAAGAAATTTTTGGCAGCAACATCCCACCGGTAAGCTCAACCAAGGGTCAAACAGGACACTGCCTGGGTGCAGCTGGCGCGATAGAGGCAGTTGTCTCGCTGATGGCTATGCGTGATAGTATTATACCCCCTACTATAAATCAGTTTGCAGCTGACCCTGAGTGTGATCTTGACTATGTGCCAAATGTGGCCAGAAATTCTAAACTCAATGCCGTAATGAGTAATTCATTTGGTTTTGGTGGCACAAACGGATCAGTGATATTTAAAAAGGTTAATTAATGTCAAGTTATTTAGACTTTGAAAAGAGTATCAAGCAGATTGATGACGACATCGCTAATGCCAAGATCAAAGGCGACGAGCATGCGGTTGAAATTCTAAACAAAAACCTTGAAAAAGAGGTTGTAAAAGTCTATAAAAACTTAAACGAATACCAGCGCTTGCAGCTGGCTCGTCATCCAGATCGTCCCTATTCGATCGACTATATCAAGCTTTTACTAAGCGACTACTACGAAATTCATGGCGATAGAGCATATCGTGACGATCCTGCCATAGTTTGTTTTATCGGATATTTGGCTGGCAAGAAAGTTGTTGTTATTGGCGAGCAAAAGGGCAGGGGAACAAAAAATAAATTAAAACGCAACTTTGGTATGCCACATCCAGAAGGTTACCGCAAGGCTTTACGCGTAGCGAAAATGGCTGAGAAATTTAACTTGCCTATATTATTTTTAATAGACACTCCAGGTGCATACCCTGGCGTTGGCGCCGAGGAACGCGGACAAAGTGAAGCAATCGCACGAAATTTATTTGAGTTTGCAAATCTTAAAACCCCAACCATCGCAGTCGTCATCGGCGAAGGTGGAAGTGGCGGTGCTTTGGCTATAGGTGTGGCTGATCGCTTGGCGATGATGAAAAACTCGGTATTTTCAGTCATCTCACCAGAGGGCTGTGCTGCAATACTTTGGAATGACCCAAGTAAGCAAGAGCAAGCCACGAAGGTTATGAAGATCACGGCCGATGACCTTAAGTCTTTAAATCTTATAGATGATGTCATAGCTGAGCCTGTAAATGGAGCTCACCGTGATAAAAATAGCGCAGCAAAGGCACTTGGTGAGTATTTTGTAAATGAGCTTGAAAAGCTTGAGCGGCTTGAGATAGACGAGCTTGTATCAACTAGGTTGGATAAAATTTTAAGTATTGGAGTTTATGAAGAGAGCAAATAAAAAGCGTTTTTTTAAAATTTATCCAATTAATTGGTATTTTATTAATTATAAAATACTTAAGATAGCATTATGTGTTTAATTAAAATATTCTAAAATTGCTACAAAAAGCCAAAAGGCTTAAAAATTTTATCTTTCATAAGTTTATATATTTACAAAATTTAAGTTATAATATTATCACATTTTTATAAGGAGCTAACATGGCAAAAGACGCAGAGCTAGTGAATTTCTCAGAAGATCATGAGTTAAACAATATCCTTAAAAAGCATGGCAAGTCTCAAAGTGCTGACAATCGCAAGGTTTTAGTAGAACTTGGAAAAGAAGCAAAGGCTACTCTTGGAGGCAAGCGTGTTTTAACACAAGATGAGTTTAGCGAGTTTTTAAAGGATAAGTTAGGCAAACTAGCTTAAATACACAGCTCTTGGTAGTTTTGCCAAGAGCTTATGACAGATTTTAATTAAATTTTTGCCTTTACTATCTCATTTTTCTCATTTACCATTACTACTTTTGGTCTGTGCCTTTTAGCTTTTTTCTCACTCATAGTTGCGTATGCAACGATTATCACGATATCGCCAGCGCAAACTTTACGAGCAGCTGCACCATTTAGACAGATCTGTCCTTTTGAGCCTTTTATGACATAAGTACTAAAGCGCTCCCCATTATTTACATTTAAAATTTCAACCTTTTGCCACTCACAAAGCCCAGCAGCTTCTATCAGTTTTTCATCAATGCTAATAGAGCCCACATAGTTAAGGTTTGCGTCTGTTACTGTTGCGCGGTGGATTTTACCAGCTAGCACTTCTATTTTCATTTTTTATCCTTTAAAATTTCATTTACAACTTCAGCATCACTAAAATGGTGTTTTACGCCTTTAATCTCTTGATAGTCCTCATCGCCTTTGCCAAGTATCACTAGAGCCTCGTCTCCTTGTAGATTTTCAAGCCCTATCTTTATAGCTTTTGTTCTGTCGGCTTCACGCAAAACTGAGCCATTTAGCTTCATACCAGCGCAAATTTCATCTATAATAGCCTCTGGCTCTTCACTGCGTGGATTATCGCTTGTTACAATGGCTAAGCGAGCGTAACGCTGCGCGATAGTACCCATTTTTGGGCGTTTTGTTCGGTCTCTATCGCCACCAGCACCAAAGACAACAACCAGTTTTTTATGGCGTAAAGCTTGTAAAATTTTCTCCATACCATCAGGGGTATGAGCAAAATCCACAATAACAAGTGGACTGTTTGAGACAACCTGCATGCGACCTTCTACGCCATTAAATGTTTTAAGAGCGTTAGCTATTTTATCATCGCTTGCTATATTTAATCTCCAAAGTGCGGCAAATGCGGCCAGTAAATTTTGTAAGTTAAACTCGCCTTGAAGGCTCGAATGCAAATTTACAGCTATGCCATTTGGTGTTTTTATGTCAGCCATTATGCCACTATCTAAGTTAAAGCTATTTGGCGAAAAGTCAGCGCTGTGAAGCGAGTATGTAGTAGCATTTATGGGGTTAAATTTTACAAATTTATCATCTATGTTAATTATCTTTACACTCTCATCAGTTAAAAAGCTGTTTTTAACACGAGCGTATTCATCCATTGTGCCATGATAATCTAAATGATCCTGGCTGAGATTTGTAAAAATTTTTAGTGCAAAGTCTAGTCCATCAATACGATTTTGTGCAATAGCATGCGAACTTACTTCCATTACCAAAAACTCACATTTAGCTTTTGTAGCCGACACTAAATATCCAAGCGTACCAAGAATGGGAGCAGTTGTGAGCGACTTTGCATCTATGCGTTCATTACTGATAAATGCCCCACGAGTACCAGCCAAAGCTGTTTTATGACTAAGTGCATTTAGGGCGTGGGCTATGAGTGCTGCGGTTGTCGTTTTGCCATTTGTACCAGTTATGCCTATGATGCGCAAATTTTGATCTATGCCTAGCAAGACTTTGGCTTGTTGTGCGTTAATAACCTCTGCCCCTTTGCGTTTTGCGTCACCTACAAAGCGCTCATTTGCATTAGTTTTTAAAAAGCAACAACCGCTTTCGCACTCTGTGGAGTTGTCTGTTATAAAATTTTTATCTATGTAAATTTTCATCGTTTTTTCTCTTTTTTACTTCAGCAAAAAGTTCATCTATACGCTCATCGCCGCCAAACATCACGGCCGCGCTTTCTAGGTAGTTTATGCCCATTTCCAAAAAGTCATTTTTTATAAGATCTCGAACGAATTCCAAAAAGTCATCTTTATTTGAGATCATGACACGAGTAGAAAACATGATGTTTTCAAATGTTTTTTTAAAACCATTTTGATTGCTTAAACGCTTAAAGTCATCATACATTATGGCGTCTTGCTCTTCAAGTTCATCATCTGGTTCAATACTTTTGCTTTCAAGCACTTCAAGTATCTCGTTTAGGCTGTTATCTTCATTGCGAGCGTCTTTGCTAAATGAGTACTCAAATAGCATTCTTGCCTCGTCTGGACTCTCTTTGGCAAGGCTACAAAGCATGATGAAAAAGAGTAAATTTTCACTTTTTTCTTGCTCATAAGCAAGCGAAAAATATGTTGCAGCTTCATCAAATTTAGCTCGTTTAAAGCTTTTAAGCCCTAATTTTTTATAATTTGTCAATGTCAAAGTCCTCACCCAGTGGTATATTTACAACTTCAAGCTCAGGATGTATATCTATGCGAAGCTGTCGCTCTATTCCGTACTTTAGTGTCGTGCCACTAGCAGTGCAACCATGACAGTGCCCAACTAGCCTAACATAAATTTTGCCATTTTTTATACCCAAAAGCTCCATATCTCCACCATCATTTTGTAGCATAGGACGAACCTTATTAAGCGTTATCTGTACGGGCTTTAGTAGTTCTTTATCACTAAATGGTATCATTTTTCTCTCCAATTTTTACATTTATTATACAACTAAAATTTAAATTTTCACTCAACTAGCTCACGGATTAACAGTTGTGGCGTTACAAGTCCGCGAAATGAGTTTTTTGAGATTGAAAATGTTATATCGATATTTTCTCCCACTCGAACATGGCGTGTGAAGTTAAAAAATAGCGCTTCAAGCGTCTTGCCGTCTTTTTCCAAAACTAGCTTTAGATGGTTTTGTTCTTTGCCTATAACTCTTTCATTTTTGACTGTTGCTTGGCTTAGTTGAAATATTGGTCTAGGATTTTTTTGCCCATAAGGTTCAAAAAACTCCAAAATTTCAAGCAGCTCAAAATCAATCTCATTAGCACTTATATTGCCCAAAAGTTCATCGGAGCGGCAAAATTTATGCATATCCATCAAAAAGCATGAGCCATTTATAGCCTCTTTAAATTTTTGTAAATTCTCAGGCTCACAAACAAGCCCTGCTGCACCCTTGTGACCGCCGTAGCTACTTAAAAGTGATGAGTGTTGGGCTATAAGTGAAAGTATGTCAAGCTTTCCAACGCTTCTTGCACTGCCTTTTGCGCGCCCTTTATCGATACTAAAGACGATCGCTGGCTTTTTAAAGTGTTTTGCTAGGCGACTTGCAACTATGCCTATAACGCCTTCGTGCCAGTTTTCGCCCCATGTAACGATAATGTTTTCATCATTTTCTACATCTTTTAATGAGCTCTCAAAAAGTGCTCGCTCTTCTTCCTTGCGCGAGTTATTAAAATCTACAATCATATCAAGATAATCATTTGCCTCTTTTAAATTTTTGGTGTGTAAAAAGTTAAAAGAATTAATCGCATCATCCATCCTGCCAGCCGAGTTTATAAGAGGAGCGATGAGAAAACTAATGTCATCACACTCAAATTTATCCTTGCCGTAATACTCTTTTATAGCCCTAAAAGCTACACGCTTTGAGCTGTTTATACGCGAAATTCCAAGCCTTACAAGAATACGGTTCATATCGCGAAGTTCCATCATATCAGCGATAATAGCAATGGCAAGCAAATCTAAAAAATTTGCCATATCATACTCAATGCCAAGCACCTCTTTAAGTGCGCCAACAACATACCATGCCACCTGCGCACCGCAAATTTCGATATTTGGAAACTCGCAATCATCTTGTTTTGGATTGATAATAGCGTAGGCTTTTGGAAGCTCTGGTGGTGGCATGTGATGATCTGTGATAATCAGATCTATCCCGCGCTCAGCGCAAATTTGTGCCGCTTCATGTGCGCTAATACCATTATCAACGGTTATTATCAAGCTTATATTGCCAAGCTCATCAATGATCTCAGGGTTTAGCCCGTAGCCATCTTTGAAGCGGTTTGGTATGCGAACTTGATAGTTTTTCACCCCTATATCATCAAAAAATTCAGCCATTATCGCACTCGAGACAACGCCATCCACATCATAATCCCCAACTATACCGATGTGTTCGTTATTTTTTATTGCCTCTTTTATACGATTTGCACCCTTATATATGTCTTTTAGGGCGCTTGGTTTAGGAATTTCTGAAAGCTTTTTATGAATATCTTTTTCAAATCTAAGCTCAAGTAAATTCCTAATATTTTCCTTACTTAGCATTGTCCAAGCTTGCACCGACAAAACCGAGTATAGTTGGGTTTGGTCTTGTTAGGCGGCTTGTAAATTCAGGATGAAATTGCACTCCGATAAAAAATTTATGCTCTTTTAGTTCGGCAACTTCGATCAGTCCATTGCTTGTGCCACTTATTTGCAGTCCTGCCTTTTCAAATGCTGTTTTATACTGAGGATTTGCTTCAAAGCGGTGGCGATGACGCTCGATGATATGCTTTTGATTGCCATAAATTTTAGCTAAAAGCGAACCAGCCTTGACATCACATGAGTATGAGCCAAGCCTCATAGTCCCACCAAGCGGGCTTTTATGCGTTCGTATCTGCTCTTTTCCGTGAGCATCAATAAAGCTATCAATTAGATAGATTATGCTATTTTTACACTCTTTGTTAAATTCAACAGAATTTGCGTCCTCCAGTTTTAAAACATTGCGAGCAAATTCTATGAGCGCAAGTTGCATACCAAGACAGATTCCAAGATACGGGACATTGTTTTCGCGGGCAAATTTGATTGCTAAAATTTTGCCATTTACCCCACGCTCACCAAAGCCACCAGCAACTAAAACACCATCAACATCTTTAAGTAGTTCATTGACATTTTCATCTTCTATTTTTTCACTATCTATCCACTTTAAATTTACCTTTGCATCAAGAGTGGCTCCAGCGTGTATAATACTTTCGGTAAGGCTTTTATAACTCTCTTTTAGATCCACATATTTGCCGACAAAGGCTATAGTAGTTTCGTTTGTTGGGGCTATGATGCGTTTTACTAGGCTATCCCAGTTTTTCATGTTTGGTTTTAGTTCCCCAAGCCCTAAAAATTCTGAAATAGGCGTCAAAATATCTTGTTTTAAAAATGAAAGCGGTATTTGATATATGCTTTGACAGTCTTGACTTTCAATAACACAGTTTCGTTCAACTCCGCAACTAAAAGCAATCTTATCTTTTAACTCGCGGCTTAGCGCCATCTCTGCACGACAAACGATCATATCTGGCGTTATGCCTATGCGGCGCAATTCACCAACACTGTGTTGTGTTGGCTTGGTTTTTAGCTCACCAGCTACCTTTATATATGGGACTAGGGTTAGGTGGATATTCATCGCATTTTTGCGACCGACTTCGCTTTTTAGCGCGCGTATAGCCTCCAAAAAGGGCAAGCCCTCGATGTCACCCACTGTGCCACCTATCTCGACAATCAAAATTTCCTTGCCCTCTCCAGCCTTTTTAATGCGTTCAACTATCTCGCCCACGATATGAGGTATAACTTGTATCGTTTTGCCTAGATAGTCACCTCTACGCTCTTTTTCTATAACAGAGCTATAAACTCTGCCTGTTGTAAAGTTGTTATCTTGGCTTAAATTTTCATCCAAGAAACGCTCGTAATGTCCTAGGTCAAGATCGGTTTCTGCTCCATCATCAGTAACAAAAACTTCACCATGCTCTAATGGGCTCATCGTGCCTGGGTCGACATTTATGTATGGGTCAGCTTTTAAGATACTTACTTTTAAGCCAGAGTGCTTTAAAAGTGTTGCTATAGAGGCTGCTGCGATACCCTTGCCAAGAGAGCTTAAAACACCACCTGTTACAAATATGTATTTTGTCTGTTTGCTCATATCTTTCCTTTTTTATTTTTTTAATGCTTTATTATATCTTTTTTAAATTTAGTATGGGATTAAAAGGTGAAATATAGGGGACAAAATCAATTTTTACAAGTAAAATTTAAAGCTGAGAATTTGTATGTAAAAAGTGAAATATCAAAAAAATGTAATATTCTAGAGAGCATACGCTCTCTAGAGTGTATAAATTATTCGCTAACTAGCTCTATATAAGCCATTTCGGCAGCATCGCCACGGCGAATTCTAGTTTTAGTGATACGAGTGTATCCGCCATTTCTTGTAGCATATTTCGGTGCTACTTCTGTAACTAGTTTGTTTGTGCTCTCTTTATCTTGAAGACTTGCAAAAACTGCTCTATGAGCGTTAAAGTCGCCTTTTCTAGCTCTTGTGATAAGTTTTTCAACATAGCTTCTAAGCTCTTTTGCCTTTGGTAGAGTTGTCTCGATCTTGCCGCTTTTTATGATCGCAATTGCTAAATTTTTAAGCAATGCAGAGCGATGAGATGAGGTGCGACCAAGTTTTCTATATCCGTGTTTATGTCTCATTACCTGTCCTTATTATTCTTTCATTTGTGACTTTAGCTCAGCTATTTTCTTTTTGAGCTGTTCTTTGCTATCTTTTAACAAATCTGTGCCAACGGGATAGCCGATCTCTTCCATAACGGCTTTAATCTCATCAAGAGATTTTTTGCCTAAATTTTTAAGATCTTTTAGTTCGTTTTCATCCATTAAAGCGAGCTCGCCTATAAAGCGAATCTCAGCTTTGTCGATACAGTTAAAGCTTCTTGCGCTTAAATTTAGCTCCTCAACCCTAGAGAAAAGCTTTGCATGCTCACCACTTAAATTTGAACTTGGAAGCGGAGCATTAACATCTATATCAAGCACGCCTTTAAAGACTGACATTTGCTGATACATTGCTTCAAGGCTATTTTTAAATGCTTCTATAGGACCAACTTGTCCGTCTGTTGTTATAGTAAAGACTATCTTTTCAAAGTCTGGATTATCTTCAACCAAGACATTTTCTATCTCATAAACAGCCTTTTTAACAGGTGTAAAGAAGGCGTCAAGAGCGATATAGTCGTCTTCTATACTACCCCTTAAATCTTCACTTGAAACATATCCAATACCTTTTTGTATAATAAGGCTAAACTCAAGCTCAGCATCTTCGTTTATCGTCGCAAGATATGCATCAGGATTAACAATCTCTACGATATCATTGCAAAGATCAGCACCAGTAATCTCTTTTGATCCTTTGAAACTATACTCTATAACTTCACGCTCGTTATCATTTTTTAACTTAAAGCGTAAATTTTTTAAGTTAATAATAAAAAGCGCTACATCTTCAAGCATGCCACGCATACTATCAAACTCGTGACTCACGCCCTTAATCTTAACACCAGTCGGCGCAAAGCCAACTGTGCTAGAGTATAACAAACGGCGAAGCGGATGCGCAAGTGTGACAGCATAGCCAGTCTCAAATGGATAAGCTGTTATCTTGGCAACATTCTCGCTAACACTCTCAACTTTAATCTCAGTAGGCATATAAGCTGATGTAGTAATCTTTCTCATCATTATATCCTTTATTATTTTGAGTAAAGCTCTACTATAAATCTTTCCTCTATTGGAATGATAACCTCTTCTCTTTCAGGGTTTCTTGTGAAAATTCCATATTTTTTCTCTTTTTCAACATCAACCCAGCTAACTATACCAGTTTGTGCCGTTAAATCAACTGCACGAATGATTTGTGGATTTGATTTTGATTTTTCAGCAACTTCAATCTTTTGTCCCGGCTCAACTCTGTAAGATGGGATATCTACTCTCTTGCCATTAACAAGAATGTGTCCGTGAGTTACAAGCTGGCGAGCAAAACGACGAGTCGTTGCAAAGCCCATTCTATAAACTACATTATCAAGTCTTTGCTCAAGTAGCTGAACTAAAAGAGCACCTGTGTTGCCCTCTCTGCGAGCTGCTTCTTGGAACAGGCGGCGGAACTGCTTCTCGCTTACACCATACATAAATTTTGCTTTTTGCTTTTCACGAAGTTGTAGTCCGTATTCGCTAATTTTTGCTCTTCTTTGTCCATGTTGTCCTGGAGCGTATGGGCGCTTATCTAGCGCACTTTTACCCGCAAGTCTTCTCTCACCTTTAAGCGCAAGAGAAACACCAAGACGTCTTTCTAATTTTTCAACAGGTCCTGTGTATCTAGCCATAATAATTCTCCTATTTATTCTCTATTATTAGACGCGGCGGCGTTTTGGTGGTCTACAACCATTGTGTGCAAGTGGAGTTACATCTTTAAGGAAAGTTACCTTAATGCCCTCAACTGCTCCTACGCTCTTAACCGCAGTTTCACGACCGCTTCCTGGACCTTGAACCTTGATACCGACCTCTTTTATGCCATGCTCTTTTGCTTTATTTAGTGCATCTTCAACTGCTTGCTGTGCTGCATATGGAGTTGATTTTTTACTACCTTTAAAGCCCAGACCGCCAGCTGAACTCCATGCGATAGCATTACCCATCTCATCAGTTACAGTGATCATTGTGTTGTTAAATGTAGCGCTAATATGAACGATACCTTTTGCTATACTTTTTCTTACGACTTTTTTCTTAACGATTTTTCTTTTTGCCATTGTCTATCCTTAATTACTTAGTCGCTGCGCCGACAGTTTTACGCTTACCCTTGCGAGTTCTAGCGTTTGTCTTAGTCTTTTGACCACGAACAGGCAAGCCTTTTCTGTGGCGAAGACCACGGTAGCTACCAAGATCCATAAGTGCTTTTATGTCCATAGCGATTTGCTTTCTAAGATCACCCTCAACCATATGGTTTTCTTGGATCTCTTTACGGATAGCCGCAGCCTCATCTTCACTTAGCTCATGAACGCGCTTGTCATAAGAAATTTTAACTGCGTCAAGAATTTGACGAGATTTGTAAAGACCTATACCATAGATGTATGTAAGGCCATACTCTATTCTCTTTTTGTTTGGTAAATCTACACCTGCTATACGTGCCATTGCTTATCCTTGTCTTTGCTTATGTTTTGGATTTTCGCAGATAACGCGTACGATACCGCTTCGTTTGACAATTTTGCACTTGTCACACATCTTCTTTACAGAAGGACGAACTTTCATTGTGTCTCCTAAAAAATTTATTCCACTTTTTTAGCAAACTGCACACAGGTTTGTGAAATTTTAGGATTTACAAACCAACTATTTTCAAAACAAGTGGTGGCTTTGAAAACAATTCTTCATACAGCTTTGTTGCAAAGCGTGGATTATACCGAAATTTTTATTATGTATAGCTTAAAGAATTTTTGTAGCGAAATATTAGATAATAAAATTTGCTAAGCATTGCTGAATTTAGACTAGACATGAAGTCTGTCGAGTTTAAATTTTAAAATTCAACACCACATAAAACAGTAAGGCAATCAAAAGACTATTTGTAGCGATAAGTTATGCGACCCTTATCTAGGCTATAAGGCGTGAGTTCAACCTTTACACGATCTCCGGGCATTATTTTTATATAGTGCATTCTCATTTTACCAGCGATATGACAGAGTATCACATGCTTGTTGTCTAGTTCGACCTTAAAAGTTGCGTTAGGAAGGGCTTCGACCACATTCCCGTCAATCTCTATAACATCATCTTTTGCCATAAATTCCTCTAAATTCTAAAAATTTTTAAACTTTGGATTATACATAAAATAGCTTTAAGCAAAGTTTAAATTTTAATTTCATATAAAATTTTAATCTTTTTTTGTTATAATTTGGCAAAATTTAAAGGTTTTTATAATGTTTAAAGATTTTGATTTTTCAAAAATGGGTGAAATGCTTGCCCAAGCTCAGCAAAAAGCACAGGAGCTAGAAGCTCAAAGCGAAGCAAAAGAATACGGTGCAAAAAGCGGCGGAGGTCTTGTTAGTGTTCGCGCAAATGGCAAGGGGGAAATTTTAGACATTAGTATAGATGATAGCCTGCTTGATGATAAAGAGAGTATGCAAATTTTGCTAATTAGCGCTATCAATGACGCTCTAAAAGCAGTAAATGACGATAAAAAAGCGATGGCATCGCGCATGCTTGGTGGGCTAAAACTATGAGAAAAATTTTGCTTTTTACACTATTTTGTGGTATTTTGCTTGCTGCTCCACGACCTACGCAAGATGACTTTCATGCATGCTATGTAAAAAACAAAAGCTCGATAGTAACAGTTAATGGCAACTATGGTGTTGCCATAGCGCCAAATTTAATAGCCATTATAAAAACCTCTAAGACAAATTTAAATGATTATGTAAAATTTGACCCGTACTTAGGGCTTTATTTGGTTCGTTCAGCGGTAACACTAGAAGTGCCTACTTTAGCCGATGAGACTAATGAAGCGCAGATAAACAAAAGCACTTGGGTGGGAATTTTGAGTGATAATAACAACACCCTAATAGGGCATATCAAGTCCCTGGGCGTAAATCTAGGCGACTTTGACACCCTTAGTTTTGATAGCAATGTAACTGGCGAGCTAAACTCGGCTTGTTGCAAGATGGTTGGTATCGCGATCGGTAGCGATAAATTTATCCCAAATCGCTATTTAAAGCATTTTTCTGCTTATGATGATGTTTATTATGGGGATATAGGTGTGGTTTTTACACAAAATGAAAAGGGCTTTTTTGTAGTTTCGTCTGATCCAATAGGCAGGGGCAAAGCTTTGATGGTTGGAGATAAAATTTTAAGCATAAACGGCATTGAGCCGTCTAGTTTGCGTGCATTAAATGAGATGATACTTTTTGCTCCCAAAGGCGCTGTGCTAAATATAAAAGTCTGGCGAGATGGTGAGGAAGTTTCATTAATGGTGCCTGTATCTGGAGAGATAAGTGGTGCGAAATCTTTAGTCATACAAGAGAGTGAAAACAACGCTACTCCAGCCGTTAATTTAGCGCTTGCTGAACTTTTTAAAGATAGTGAGCCAGTGGTTGAGATAGAAGAAAACTATGATGATCCGTCGGCTGGAGCGCAAATTTTAAAACGATATGGTATCTTAATAGATAGAAATTTAATCGTTAAAAAAGTCATAGAAGATAGCCAAGCTGCTGCATTTGGTGTAGCTGTCGGAGATAAAATTTTACAGCTTGATTTAAAGGAGTATAAAACTCGTAAGGAGCTTTTTGACGCAGTGCCGTTTGAAAAGAGCTTCTTGCTTTTATTTATGCGAAATGACTTTAACTTTTTCTCCAGAGTCAACCAAAGATGAATGAGAAATTTAGTAAGTTTTTAAAACAAAATTTACCATCTGCAAGTAGTTTTCATCCTCACTACAATGACGCTCTTTCTTGTATGTTGCTTGCTGGAGGTAAGCACTTTCGGGCATCGCTTTTACTTGGTGTGGTAGACGCTCTTTCTGCAGAACTTACTGACGATGCTATGAGGGTGGCGCTAGCCGTGGAGCTTATGCATACTTATTCGCTTATACACGATGATTTGCCAGCTATGGATGATTCTGCTTTAAGGCGTGGTGAGCCTACCATACATAAAAGATATGATGAGGTTACTGCTATACTTGTTGGAGATGCTTTAAATACACATGCTTTTTATGAAATTTCACGCTCAAATTTTAGTGCTGAAATTCGTATACAGTGCGTTGAAATTTTAAGCCAAAATGCTGGAGTGAGCGGCATGGTACTTGGGCAGGCTATTGATTGTTTTTTTGAAAATAAAAAACTTGAGCTTGATGAGTTAAAATTTTTACACATTCACAAAACTGCAAAACTAATCGCCGCAAGCTTAAAAATAGGCGCATTGATAGCTGGTTGCGATAGCCAAAAATGCGATAAAATTTATGAACTAGGCATAAAGCTTGGGCTTGCATTTCAGATACATGACGACTTACTAGACGCTACGGCGACAAGTGATGAGGCTGGTAAGCCTACTAAAAATGATGAGAGTAAAAACTCATTTACAAATTTGCTTGGTATTGATGGCACGAGGGGTGAGCGAGATATCTTGATAAAAGATATACAAAATGAGTGTAAAAGCCTAAATTCTGGCATTTCACAAGTTATAAATGAGCTAATAAATAAACATTTAAAGGGTTAAATATGCTAAAAAAACAAGCCGATACGATAAGATTTCTCTGTGCTGATATGGTTCAGCAAGCAAACAGCGGACATCCTGGCGCGCCGATGGGGCTAGCTGATATCATAGTTGCTCTAAGCCAAAAACTAAAGCACAATCCAAAAGATCCAAAGTGGCTAAACCGCGATAGGCTAGTATTTTCAGGCGGTCATGCAAGCTCGCTTGTGTATAGCTTTTTACACTTGACAGGTTATGACTTAAGTCTTGATGAGCTTAAAAAATTTCGCCAACTTGGCTCAAACACACCAGGTCATCCTGAGATACACACAGCTGGTGTAGAAGTAGCCACTGGACCGCTAGGACAGGGTGTGGCAAACGCTGTTGGCTTTGCTATGGCTGCAAAATATGCCGCAAATTTACTAAACACTGAAGAAAATAAAATAATAGACCATAAAATTTACTGCCTTTGCGGAGATGGCGACTTGCAAGAGGGCATAAGCTACGAGGCTTGCTCACTGGCTGGACATCATGCTCTTGATAATTTAGTGCTGATTTATGATTCAAACAACATCACGATAGAGGGCGATACGGGCGTGGCATGGAGCGAGAACATCAAGGCTCGCTTTGAGGCGCAGGGCTGGGATGTTGCGCGCATAAATGGACATGATTTTGACGAGATTGAGTTTGCATTAAACGAGGCGCAAAATAAAGAAAAACCATATCTAATCATAGCAAATACGACGATTGCAAAAGGAGCTTTAAAACTTGAAGGAAGCCACCACAGCCATGGTGCGCCGCTTGGTGAAGAGCTTATCAAAGAGGCAAAGGTGGCAGCTGGCTTTGACCCTGAACAAAAATTTGCTATTGATGAGGATGTATTGCTTCGCTTCCGCGCAGCCATCGAGCTTGGTGACTTGGCGCAAGCTGAATGGAACAAACAGCTTCAAACGCTTGATAGCGAGAAAAAATCACTTTTAGACAGCCTTTTAAATCCTGATTTTTCTAAAATTTCATATCCAGATTTTACTGGTAAAAAGGTGGCAACTAGAGATAGCAACGGAGCGATCTTAAACGCCATAGCGCAGGCAGTCCCAGGTCTAGTTGGCGGCTCAGCAGATCTTGGTCCGTCAAACAAAAGCGAGCTAAAAGACGCAGGCGACTTCCCATACGGTAAAAACCTTCACTACGGCATCAGAGAGCATGCGATGGCAGCGATAAACAACGCGTTTGCGCGCTATGGCTTGTTTTTGCCGTATTCGGCGACATTTTTTATATTTAGCGACTATTTAAAACCAAGCGCGCGTATCGCAGCACTTATGGGCGTGAAGCACTTTTTTATACTTACACACGATAGCATCGGTGTCGGCGAAGATGGTCCGACACATCAACCTATCGAGCAACTAGCGCAGTTTAGATCGATGCCAAATTTTTATACATTTCGCCCAGCCGACGGAAATGAAAATGTTGAATGCTGGAAAGCAGCACTTAAGCTAGATGCCCCGTCAGCCTTTGTCTGCTCTCGTCAGGGATTGGAGCCGCTTGGTGAGAAAAATTTTGGCAGCGTAGCAAATGGAGCTTACTTGCTAAAACGCTCAGATGCGCCGAAATTTACGCTCGTTGCCAGCGGTAGCGAAGTAAGCCTTGCGGTAAAAACGGCTGAAATTTTAAAAGCTAGCGGTATTGGCGCAAATGTCGTATCTGCGCCTTGTTTTGATCTGCTTTGCGAGCAGTCAAAAGAGTATATAGCGCAAATTTTTGATCCAGCAACAAAAGTCGTAGCCATCGAGGCGGCAAGTGCATTTGAGTGGTATAAATTTGCTGATGAAATTTATGGCATGAAGAGTTTTGGCGAAAGTGGCAAGGCAGAAGCACTGTTTGATCATTTTGGTTTTGAGCCACAAAAACTAGCAAATTTCATTAAAAATTTAGGCTAATCTCACTTTTGGGCGTAAAATTTAATGTCCAAAAGGCTAAAATTTTTAAAACTAAAAGGCACTTATGGATACTTTACAGATTATAGTTCTTGCCCTGATTCAGGGTATTAGCGAGTTTTTACCGATCTCAAGCTCAGCACATCTTGTGCTTGTGCCTGAGCTTTTAGGCTGGAGTGATCAAGGGCTTGCGTTTGATGTTGCTGTGCATGTAGGTACTTTGCTTGCTATATTATTTTACTTTAAAGATAGTTTGTTAAAGCTACTTTTAGACTTCTTTGCTTCTATAAAAGAGCGTAAAAGGGTTGGCGACAGTAATGTAGTTTGGGCAGTTATATTTGGTACGATACCAGCTGGGATTTTTGGACTAGTTTTTCATAATTTTATAGTAGCCTATGCTAGAGATCCGCTGGTTATTGCTACTACGACTATAGTTTTTGGACTTGTTTTGTATTTTGCAGATAATAAGGCCGGATCAAAAAACGAATATAACATAACTATCACTATAGCTCTTATTATCGGACTTGCTCAAGCATTAGCTTTAATCCCAGGCGTTTCGCGCTCTGGTGTAACTATGAGTGCGGCACTTTTGCTTGGTTTTTCTCGTGTTGCAAGTGCAAATTTTTCATTTTTATTATCCATACCTATCATAGTTCTTGCAGGTGGGCTTGAGACGCTAAAGCTTGTAAAAAGTAACGAGTCAGTAGCATTTAATGAGCTTGGACTCGGTGTTATCATCAGCGCCATAAGTGCTTATGTATGCGTTAAGCTCTTTATAACCCTTATATCTCGTGCCAGCATGACGCCGTTTGTGATATATAGAATTTTACTTGGATTATTTTTGTTTTGGGTTTTTGACTTTTAGTGTCAAAATTTAAGCAGTTTTAGTAAAAACTAAAACTGCTGTTCGCATAAAATTTTAACTATGCTTTGTGGTAAAATTTCATGCTCTATGGCGTGAATTTTATCCTTCCAAGCCTCTTTGCTCATATCTTTTTCACGCTCAAATGCGCGTTGAGCGATAAGTTTGCCACCATCAAGCTCTTCGCTAACCCAGTGTACGCTCACACCACCTATTTGCATGTCACTATGAAAGCTTTCATCTATGGCATGTGCGCCTTTAAAAAGTGGAAGTATAGATGGGTGCAAGTTTATGGCTTTTATCTGTGTTGTAAAAACAGGTGTTAAAATTCTCATAAAACCAGCAAGAACTACTAGGTCAATGTTATTAAGTTTTATTTGCTCAACTAAAACTTTATCAAACTCCTCTCTTGAACTAAAGTTTTTGTTTTCTATTATTATCGTTTTGATGCCAAAATTCTTTGCTCTTGTGATACCGTAGGCGTCTGGCTTGTTACATATAGTTAGCGCAACCTCTATATGTATTTGATTAAAAACTTTGTTATGAATCTGCTCTAATATCGCTTGTAAATTTGATCCATTGCCGCTAAAAAGTACGGCTATGCGTTTTTTAACCATTTTATCCCCTTTATGATGTCGTTTGGTGTGAGTGCGTAGCTATTTGCTTTAAAATTTCTTGCTGCTTGTGCGTGGGCTAAAGTTGCTGTGATAGCGGCTCTTAGTGGGCTAAAACCTTGAGCTAAAAGTCCAGCTATAAGCCCTGAAAGTACATCGCCACTACCACCTTTAGCAAGCGAGCTATTGCCTTTAGCCATGATAAAAAGACGCCCATTTTTAGCTATGATAGTATTTGCGCCTTTTAAAACCAGCACACACTTAAATTTCTTGCTCCATATTTTTGCATATTTAAAACGCTCATTTTGTAGCTGTTTTATGCTTAAATTCGCAATGTTGGCCATACTCAAAAGAGAGCAAAACTCAGCAGGGTGCGGTGTTAAAACACACTCTTTGTTTAAAATATCAAAAATTTTATCACTTCTACAAAGTGAAGCATCAAGGACTAGTTTTTTATTTTTTAGGCTTTTAAAGTCTATGTTGTTTATATTATTTTCGCAAAGCCCCATGCCAAGGGCTACGACATTCATTTTAGAAGTTATCTTGGTGGTTTGCATGATAGACGCATCAAGAGCTAAAGATCTTTGAGAGATAACGCTTACAAGTCCTGCACCAATACCACTTGCAGCAAGCGCGGCTAGCTCGCAAGCTCCGTTAAATGTGCCATTTATAAAGGCTGCGTGACCAAAGTCGCCTTTGTTTGTATTTTTTCGTGTTCGAAATGGTAGTTTAAGCTCTTTTTTAGTTAGCAAATACCCATCTGCCGTACCTTCAAAATTTGCCCTACTTATGCCAAGATCGGCAACTTTTATATGTCCTACAAAATCCTTTGCGAGATCAGAATAAAGCCCCAGCTTTGGTGCTCCCATTGTGATAGTAGCATCAGCTTTAAAGCACGCACCTAAAATTTGCCCACTTTCATTTAGTCCGCTTGGAATGTCGCAGGCGATTTTATAGGACTTGAAGTGGTTTAGTCTATTTATAATCTCAGCTTCTTTTTGATTTAAGCTTTTGTTAAGTCCAGAACCAAAAAGTCCGTCTATAATACACTTTGCATCTTTTATAGCGGTGCTTAAATCTTTTGAAATTTTTACACCAAAATTTTGTGCTGCATTTAGCTGGAATTTTGACATATCATTTAGTTCATCAAAGTGCAAATATACTTCGCACTTATATTTTTTGGCTAAGATTCTAAGCGTGGCTATAGCGTCTGCAGCGTTATTTCCTTTGCCGGCAATAGCCAAAATTTTACTGCCTTTTTTGATACGCTTGCAAATGTGCTTGGCTAAAGCATTTGCAGCATTTTCTATTAAAATTTCATCACTAAGCCCTAAATTTATGGCTCTTTCATCAAGTTTTTTTGTGTTTAAAAAAAGTTTTTTCATATACTATCTCGCTTAGTTCTAAAGCTTAGGGCTTCGATGATATGCGTTTTTTCAATGAGCTGGCTTTGCTCTAAGTCAGCTATCGTGCGAGCTACTTTTAGTATTTTTTTAATGCCTCGTTGAGAGAGCGCAAAACGCTTAATCCCAAGCTCTAGCATCTCTTTTGCTTCGTCTTGAAGTAGGCAAAATTTAGTCACATCTGCATCGTTTAGTTTTCCGTTGCTCTCAGCTTGTCCTCGTTTTTTACAAAATTTAAAAGCTTTTAAAACTTGCTCATGAAGCTCTTTAGAGCTTACATCAGCACGGTCGTTTGAAGCTACTTCATCCATTTGTACATAAAGGTCGATACGATCAAGTATGGGCTCTGAAAGGCGCGACTTGTAGCGATTTATCTCGCTTTGTGTGCAAGTGCAAGTTAGCTCTTTTGAGAAAAGTTTGCCACATGGGCATGGATTTAGTGCGGCAGCAAAGAGAAATTTTGTCTCGTAAGTAACTTTAGAATTTACTCTTGAGATGTGAATTTTATGATCTTCTAATGGCTCACGCAGACTTTCGATGAGCTGTTTTGGAAAATGTACAAATTCATCAAAAAAGAGCACACCCCCATTTGCAAGAGCTATCTCGCCTATTTTTGCAATATTTGATCCACCGCCAAATATTGAGCTTTTAGTGCTTGTGTGGTGTGGCGCACGAAAGGCTCTAATGGAGCTAAATTCGCTATCTTGTAGGTTTAGTGAGCGGTATGCCGCAGCGCTTAAAACCTCTTTTAGGCTTTGTGGCGGCATGATATATACAAGTCGCTTAGCGCACATGCTTTTTCCGCACCCAGGACTACCTTCAAAGATGATGTTGTGCATGCCAGCAGCAGCTATCAAGCAGGCTCTTTTGGCTCTAGTTTGTCCTAAAATATCTGCAAAATCAAGTGTAAAATTTTGATTTGGCAGATATTTTTCACCTTCAATCTCAATAGTATTTTTAAAAATTTCATGTGAGTTTTCATGCTTACAAGTTTCAGCAAAGTTGTGATCTTTTAAAAAATTTATAGCATCATTTAGCGAGCTAACCCCATAAATTTCAAGATTTGGTATAGCTGAGGCTTTGTGTGCGATAGAGCTTGGCACAAGTACTTTTGCACTTTGTACCTTTGTGCTTAAAAATAGCAAAAGTGAAAACAAATTTGCTGTTGATTTTATGCTGCCATCAAGCCCAAGCTCGCCAAAGACAAATATCTTTTCTAAGCTTTCTTTACGCTCTAGTGCTATAAGCAGCGCAATAGCAAGGTCAAAATGCGATCCGTTTTTTGGTATATCTGATGGTGAGAGGTTTATTGTGATTTTTTGTGCTGGAAAACTAAAATTTAGAGCCAAAAGAGCAGACTTTACACGCTCACTACTCTCTTTTATGCTACTTCCAGCAAGTCCTACTATGCTAAAACCTGGCAAACCACGAGAAAAAGTTGACTCAACATCTACGATGTGTAGTCCGTCTAGGTATGTGGCGCATTTTAGGGACTTCATTTATCTTTTTGCTTGTTTTTTTTGTACTCTTTATCAAATTTTTTACGCTTGTTAAAACCGATACGCTCGATAAAAAGGTGTCCATCCAAATGGTCATTTTCGTGTTGTAGTGCGATAGCCAAAAGCCCATCTGCTTCTATGACTTTCTCGTTTGCAAATCTATCTTGATACCTCACTCTTACAAACTCTGCGCGTTTGACATCTTCATAATAGCCAGGCACACTTAAGCAGCCCTCTTGAAAGGTAGTCTCTCCTTGTTTTAGCTCAAAAACTGGGTTTATAATCTCAATTAAGTCAGCTTTGTTTTGCTCGCCATCTTCATTTACTAAATTTATAATGAGAATTCGTTTTGCTATACCTACTTGTATCGCTGCAAGACCTATGCCTTGGCTATTTAGCATCGTTTCATACATATCATCAAGTAGCTTATGTAGCTCGCTATTAAACTCCGTTACCTCTTGAGAACGAGTAAAGAGCTTTTTGTTTGGATAGGTTAAAATTTCAAGGATCATTCGGATTCCATTATTATTGGTTCGGTAGCGGTTGGGTTGTTTTCAAGCATATCGATAGCTTCTGAGAGTGCCTCTTCCCTGCTTTTTTGTTTTGTTAAAGAGTTAGCTACCATTTGTACTTCTAACGAAATTTCTTGGTCATTTTGCTTGACATTTATGTTTGATAGCAGTTTTAGAATTCTATTGCTTGCTAGCTTTGCGCCAGAGATGTCAGTGTGCTTCATTATAATAGCAAATACACCATCTCCATAGTGCGCTATGATATCGCTTTGTCTTGATGTTTTTTGTAGTGTGTTGGCTAGAGTTTTTAGCATTGTGCTTTTTTCAGATAAATTTTGCATACCAGAAAAGCTCATAACACTAGGGCGCAGCAACATAAAAGATGACTTATATCCGTAGCGTTTAACAGAGTCTATTTCGGTTTGCATGGCGCCTAGTAAAAAGCGTTTATTATAAACATCAAAGACCGAGTCATAAACGGCTTGCTCTTCGATATTTTTAAATATTCTACCTATCTCTTCGTAGTTTATTTTAATAACATCAACATGTTTATCCATTAGAACAGATAGTTTTAGTAAATCTTCATTAAAAGTGCTTATGACATTTTGTGTGGCAAGGATATCCGTGTTGCTTTGAAGTGTGCTAAGATGTTTTTTGGCAATACCTTTCATAAGTGCTAAATTTTTATATATAAGAGCCACGGCTTGAAGCATACTTTTTATCTGACCAAAGCTATGTTTTATCTCTTTTTCAATATAAATTTGTCCATCATGTTGCATTGAGGCACTATCTTCTGCATAAAAGTCTAGCGCGCTGCCAAGCTTTTGCTTAAATTCATCTCCACGCTCATCAAGCAACTTGTCAAAGTAGATAGAGTAGTTGCTTGGTATAGATGGTATATTGTTTTGATTTAGCTCATTTAGGACACTTTGAGAAAATTCAAAGATATTATTTTCTTGCTCTTTTTGTGGTCCTATATGCAGACTATCGCCTGTTATGCGTACATTTTCACGCCTTTTGCTACTATCTATCTTTACCACGATATTGCCTTATTTAAAACTCTTTTCTAAAATTTTATCTATTAGACCATAGTCTTTGGCTTCGGCTGCACTCATAAAGTTATCGCGCTCGGTGTCTTTTACAATTTTTGCTAGTTTTTGACCAGTATTTTTAGCCAATGTAGCATTTAAAACATCTTTTAAGCGCAAAATTTCACGAGCATGGATCTCTATATCAGTTGCCTGACCTCTAGCACCACCTAATGGTTGATGTATCATAATGCGTGAATTTGTGAGTGCATAGCGCTTTCCTTTTGCGCCAGAGCTTAGAAGAAATGCACCCATGCTAGCCGCCTGACCAATGCAAATCGTGCATACATCAGGCTTTATGTAGTTCATAGTGTCGTATATGCTAAAGCCACTTGTTACTACGCCGCCAGGACTATTTATGTATAGATATATGTCTTTATCTGGATCTTCTGCCTCTAAAAAAAGTAGCTGGGCGACGATGGCAGAGGCCATGCCGTCCTCGATCTCGCCACTTAGCATGATGATGCGATCCTTTAAAAGGCGCGAGTAGATGTCGTAGCTTCGCTCGCCTTTGCTTGTACGCTCAACTACAACAGGAACGTAATAGCTCATTACTCAGCCTTCTCATCGGCTTTTTCAGCTTTTTTGTTTGACTTTTTTTCCTCTTTATTAAACATCTCGTTAAATAACTTCTCTTCGATCATCGACATCTTAATCGCTGGTAGCATGCCCTGCTGGCGATACATATCAAGGTGTTGCTTTGGATCACGACCGCTTCTGTAAGCTTCAAAATACACCGCTTGAATAACCTCTTGATCGCTTACTTTTACATCTCTTACGCGTGCTAGCTCATCGATGATAAATGTTAGACGAACGCTATTTTCTGCATCTTTGCGAAACTCTTCACGCTTTTTCATAAGCGCATCGCGGTCATCTCTAAATTTATTCATCTCATCTTCGCTAAAGCCAGCCCAAGCGTTTCTAAATTGCATATCAATCTCTTGCTCGACGATATTTTTTGGAATATCAAATTTATACTTCTCAACCGCAGCTTCAGCAAATTTTGGCTTTAGATCTTCGTTGATTAGAGTTGCCATTTTTTCACTTCTAATTTGCTCTTTTATACGCTCTTCTAGTAGCTCTTCTGTTGGTTTTTCTTCATTTGGTATAATAGCTTTTAATGTATTTTCATCGATAGTTTCAGGGATTTTTCGCTCTTGAATTTCATGTAGTTTTACTTTAAAAATAGCTGGCTTGCCTGCTAAATTTTGTGCTCCATACTCAGCCGGGAAAGTAACTTCTACATCTTTTTCTTCGCCTGGTTTTAGCCCTATCATACCATCTTCAAAGCCCGGAATAAACTGACCTGAACCAATCTCCAGCACATAGTTTTCAGCCTTGCCACCATCAAATGCAACACCATCTACAAAGCCCTCAAAGTCAAATTTTGCAAAGTCGCCATTTTTAAGTGCGCGTTTTTTCTCGACAGTTTCAAGGGGAGCCATCATTTTTAAAATTTCATTTTTCTTCTCATCAATATCTTTTTTAAGTACTCTTGGCGTTGAAAATTCAGGGATAATAGCCTCATATCCAGTAATATCAACAACTGGTTTAAATGATATGGTCATTGTCACATCTGCGCCGTTGTCATTGCGCTCAAATTTATCTACTGTCGGCTCGCCTATAACATCAGTGTTTGTTTTATTAAGTTCTTTTAGAGCACTTGTTAAAATGTCTTTAAATATCTCTTGTTCTGCGTCTTTTTCAAGCTCTGCTCCATATCGTTTCATAACGACTGCTGCTGGCACATGACCCTTTCTAAAGCCGTCTATTTTCATATTTTTGCTAGCTTGCTTTGCTAGCTTTTCAAGCGCTACTTTTAGTTCTTGTGCGCTTACTTTTGCGACAACTTCGCTATTTACGCTGTCGATTGCTTTGGTTGTGATTTGCATTTACTTCCTTTTTTATAAAAAATTTAAGTAAAAATATAGCAAAATTTTCCTTAATTTTGAAATTTATAGTTTCAAAAGGCGTTTTTTATTAGAATAAGCAGATAAAAATATGGAGAAAAAATGCAAGAAAGTTTTGAAAATTCAGTCAAAAATATGTTAACAATAATAGGTGAGGATGTTAATCGCGAAGGACTTATAAAAACTCCAGAGCGCGTGTTTAAGGCATTTAAGTTTTTAACAAGCGGTTATGAGCAAGATCCAAATGAGATTTTAGGCGATGCGCTTTTTGAAAGTAGCAACAACGAGATGGTTGTGATACGAGATATAGAATTTTACAGCCTTTGTGAGCATCATTTGTTGCCTATTATAGGGAGGGTTCATGTGGCTTATATACCAAATGGCAAGGTTGTTGGGCTAAGCAAAATACCACGCATGGTAAATGTATTTGCAAGGAGATTGCAGATACAAGAGCAAATGACAGAGCAAATAGCCACTGCGCTTGAGGAGGTCATACGCCCAAAAGGTGTTGCTGTAGTTGTTGAGGCTAGGCATATGTGTGTTGAAATGAGGGGAGTGCAAAAGATAAACTCAACTACGACTACATCTGCATTGCGCGGAGCATTTATGAAAAATGGCGAGACAAGAAAAGAGTTTTTCTCGCTTATAAACTCACCAAAGGAACATCGCTTTTGAGCTTAGCGCGCCTAAATTATAAGTTACAAAACGAGCATATACCGCTCTCAAATATCTTTGGTACTATCGTTAAGATAAGTGCTACTACGATAGAGATCACGGGACTTCGCCCAAGTATAGGCGACATAGTAAATATTGTCGCTAAAGATAAGAGTAAAGATGGTCTTGGTATGGTTACGCAAGTTAGCGATACTATAAGCTATGTAAGCCCATTTGGCTTTGTTGAGGGTTTTAAGATAGGCGACTTTGTCTATGCGAGCGATCAGGGTATGAATATCCCAGTTGGAGAGGCTTTGCTGGGACGAGTTGTAGATCCTTTTATGCGTCCAGTGGATGGTAAAGGCTTAATAGATACGACAGAGTTTATGCCTATAATGCGCGCACCCATAGATGCCATGAAGCGTGGGCTTATAAATGAGCCTTTTAGCGTTGGGATAAAGGCTATAGATGGGCTTCTTACTTGTGGTAAAGGTCAAAAGCTTGGAATTTTTGCTGGCTCTGGCGTTGGTAAATCAACACTTATGGGCATGATAGTAAAAAATACGCTAGCTCCTATAAAAGTTGTCGCGCTCATTGGCGAAAGAGGGCGCGAGGTGCCTGAGTTTATAGAGAAAAATTTAGGTGGCGACCTAGCTGGAACAGTTGTCATCGTAGCCACTAGTGATGATAGCTCATTAATGCGTAAATACGGTGCATTTTGTGCGATGAGCGTTGCTGAGTACTTTAAAGAGCAGGGGCTTGATGTACTTTTTATCATGGATAGTGTGACAAGATTTGCCATGGCGCAGCGCGAGATAGGGCTTGCACTCGGCGAGCCACCTACTTCAAAAGGCTATCCACCAAGCTCGCTTACGCTTTTGCCACAGCTTATGGAGCGTGCTGGTAAGGAAGAGGGCAAGGGCTCGATAACAGCGTTTTTTACGGTACTAGTCGAGGGTGATGATATGAGTGATCCAATCGCTGATCAAAGTCGCTCTATCTTAGATGGGCACATAGTACTAAGTCGTGAATTAACAGACTTTGGAATTTATCCCCCAATTAATATACAAAATTCCGCATCTCGTGTTATGGGTGACGTTATAAATAAGGCTCACAAGGCTGATGCTATGAAATTTAAGCGCCTTTATTCGCTTTTAAAAGAAAATGAAATTTTGCTTCGTATCGGGGCATACCAGCGTGGCAATGACAAAGAGCTTGATAATGCTATCTCAAAAAAAGACTATATGTATGACTTTTTGCGTCAAAACTCAGAGGACAAATTTAGCCTTGAAGAGATACAAGGTCTTTTGGCTCAAGTAAATTCTTAGCTTGATTTTATCACGCTATCTTTTGCCCAAAACTCACCTTTGTTTTGTTTTTCTTTGATTAAGATCATATTTGCCTTATACTCGTGCTCTCTTTCGTTTCTGCTGTGATTTAGGTGAAATAGGTTTGCGAAGTATTTGCAAGAGTGCATTTTTATACCGAATATGCTCCAGTCGCCACTGCAAGTCAGTATCATCTCTTATCAGGCGCAAATGGCAACGCTTCATCTATGTCATTTACTTTTAGGATATCATATTTAAAACACTATTAGCATCTTCATTTGGCTTGGCTATAAATTCTAGTCGTTTTGCCAGCTTACCATTTTTAAAAATAAGCGTTTGGCGGTGGTAAAATTTCTTGCCGTCGCCACTTTTAAGCGTTTTTAGGGCTAGTAAATTTTCAAGCTCAAACTCAGCATCCGAGTAAAACTCAAAATCAACCCCAATTGACGCCTTAAACTCCGCCATAGCCATAACATCAAGTGAGCTAATGGCGTAAATTTCATAGCCTTTTTGGCAAAAATTTGCAAGCTCACTCTGATATGCCATACACTGATTAGAACAGCCTGTAAGTCCAGCAAAATTTTCATACTCAGCCGGAAGAAATTTCGCACTTGCGCCGATCTTTGGTAGCAGTAAAACAATTGAGTTTTTGCCTGCTATTAATGCGTTAAAATCGACTTTTTTACCTTGTAAATCTCTCATACAAATCCTTTAAAAATTTTACAAATAATAATACGAGAACCTTTAAAATAATCTTTTTCTTAGCAAATTTTAGCTACAATCTAGCAAAATTTCAAACATTACAAAGGCACAAAAGTGATAGATGTTGTTCAGATACAAAAAATTCTCCCGCATAGATTTCCGTTTTTACTCATCGATCGCGTTACTGCGATCACACCCGCCCAAGATATCGTAGCGTATAAAAATGTAACTATTGGAGAGCCGATATTTCAGGGGCACTTCCCAGATCATCCGATATATCCGGGCGTGATGATCATAGAGGGCATGGCGCAAGCTGGCGGAGTGCTTGCGTTTAAGTCTATGAGCGATGAGCATCAAGCAGGCATTGAAAACAAGGTCGTGTATTTTATGAGTATCGATGGAGCAAAATTTCGCCATCCAGTACGCCCAGGCGACAGATTAGAGTACCGCTTAAGCGTATTAAAACATAAAGGCAATATTTGGGTGCTTGAGGGCAAAGCCTATGTTGATGATGTGCTTTGCGCTGAGGCAGAGCTAAAAGCAATGATCGTTGATAAATAAGGCAAAGTTATGAAAAATATACATCCAACAGCTGTCGTTGAAGACGGCGCGATAATCGGCGATGGCGCAAACATCGAAGCCTACGCTTATGTAAGCCGCGATGCGGTACTTGGCGAAAATGTCACGATAAAGCAAGGTGCGAGAATTTTAGGAAAAACTAGCATTGGTGATGGCGGTAAAATTTATAGCTACGCGATCGTGGGCGATATTCCGCAAGATATTAGCTATCGCGACGAGGAAAATACAGGAGTTATTATCGGCAAAAATGCAACTATTCGCGAGTTTTGCACGATAAACTCAGGCACACACAAGGGTGATGGTATCACTCGTATCGGTGATAATGCCTTTATCATGGCGTATTGCCACATCGCACACGACTGCATAATCGGAAATAATGTTATCCTAGCAAATAACGCCACTCTAGCAGGACATGTGCAGATGGGTGATTATGCCGTTGTAGGCGGTTTAACGCCAGTGCATCAGTTTGTTAAAATCGGTGAAAGCTGCATGATAGCTGGCGCCAGTGCGCTTAGCCAAGATGTTGTGCCGTTTTGTCTGGCTGAGGGCAACCGCGCCTACATTAGAAGCTTAAACTTGGTAGGAATTCGTAGAAGATTTGATAAGGCTGAAGTTGAAGAGCTAGTAAGTGCGTATAAATTTTTATTTAATCACGGAATAGCCATAAAAGAGCAAGCCAATGAGCTTATCGCAAAAACAAGTAGCCTGAATGTACGCAAAATGTGCGAGTTTATACTCCACACCGCTCGAGGTATCCCACTTGCAAAAGGACGAGAATAATGGTAAATAGATGTAGCTTTTGTGGGAAATTTGAGACAAATGAAGAAAAACTTTTACACAATGAAGATGATAGTGCATTTATATGCGAAGAGTGTGCAAGTGCAGCGTATAACCTTTTTAGGGGCGAAGGCGATGATGAGCCTGTAAGAGCTGACTTTCAAAACATTACACCAAAGGATTTAAAGGCTGTTTTAGATAGTTATGTTATCGGACAAGAGCATGCTAAAAAGGTCTTTAGCGTCGGTGTTTATAACCATTATAAGAGAATTTTTAAACAAACAGATATAAAGGATGATACAGAAATTTCAAAGTCAAATATACTCCTTGTCGGTCCAACTGGTAGTGGAAAAACACTGATGGCTCAGACTTTGGCTAAATTTTTAGATGTTCCTATAGCTATTTGCGACGCTACAAGTCTAACAGAGGCGGGATATGTTGGCGAAGATGTTGAAAATATCTTGACTCGCTTACTTCAGGCAGCAGATGGCGATGTAAAAAGAGCTGAGCAGGGGATAGTTTTTGTCGATGAGATAGATAAGATAGCTAGAATGAGTGAAAACCGCTCGATAACTCGCGATGTATCAGGGGAGGGTGTTCAGCAAGCACTTCTAAAAATAATCGAAGGAAGTCTTGTAAATATCCCTCCAAAGGGCGGCAGAAAGCATCCTAATCAAGAATTTATCCAGATAAATACGCAAAATATTTTATTTGTTTGTGGTGGTGCATTTGATGGGCTTAAGGAGATTATTGAGCGTAGAGTTGGTAAAAATGTGCTTGGCTTTACTCAAGATAAACGCTCAAAGCAAGAAAAAGATGAGCTTTTAAGTCTGCTAGAAAGCACTGACTTAGTTCATTTTGGTATTATCCCTGAGCTTATTGGCAGACTTCATGTTGTGGCTACTTTAAGAGAGCTTGACAAAGATGATATGATAAAAATTCTTACCGAGCCTAAAAATGCCATTGTAAAACAGTATCAAAAACTATTTGCTATTGATAATGCAAGTTTAAAATTTGATATACAGGCACTTGAGGCGATAGCTGAGCAGGCTATAGAGCGCAAAACTGGAGCAAGAGGTCTTAGGTCTATCATTGAAAATGTCATGCTAGAGACTATGTATGAGCTTCCAGAGCTTAGTGGATATGAGGTTGTCATAAATGATGATGTTGTTAAAAGGGGCGCAAAGCCAGTTTATGTAAAGTAGTAAAATTTAAAGGAAAAAGATGTTATTTGATCAACTTATTGGTTTTTTCTCAAGCGATATGGGTATCGACTTAGGCACGGCAAATACGCTTGTGCTGGTAAAAGATAAGGGTATTATTATAAACGAACCAAGCGTTGTTGCTGTTCAGCGTGAAAAATATGGTAAACAAAAAATTCTAGCCGTAGGACAGGCTGCAAAAGAGATGGTCGGTAAAACCCCGGGTGATATAGAGGCTATCCGACCTATGCGCGACGGCGTTATAGCTGACTTTGATATGACTGAAAAGATGATACGCTACTTTATCGAAAAAACTCACCGCAGAAAGAGCTTTTTACGCCCTCGTATAATCATCTCAGTGCCTTATGGTCTTACGCAAGTTGAGCGAAAGGCGGTTAGAGAGAGTGCTTTAAGCGCTGGTGCCAGAGAGGTTTTTCTTATAGAAGAGCCAATGGCAGCAGCAATAGGAGCTGACTTACCAGTGCGTGAGCCACAAGGAAGCCTTGTTGTGGATATTGGTGGCGGAACAACAGAGATAGGTGTTATCTCTCTTGGTGGTCTTGTTATTAGTAAGTCTATCCGCACAGCAGGCGATAAGATAGATGCTAGCATAGTAAATTATATAAAAGAGAAGTATAATCTGCTAGTTGGAGAGCGAACAGGTGAAGAGATAAAAATTTCAGTTGGATCTGCTGTTCCGCTTGAAAAAGAGCTAAATATCGTAGTTAAAGGGCGTGATCAAATGACAGGTCTTTTAAGTCGTATTGAGCTAACTAGCGAAGATGTAAGAGAGGCAATGAGAGAGCCATTAAAAGAGATGGCGGACGCTTTAAAGACTGTTCTTGAGATGATGCCGCCTGATCTTGCTGGAGACATCGTTGAAAATGGTGTTGTGCTAACTGGTGGTGGCGCGCTTATAAGAGGACTAGACAAATATCTTTCAGATATTGTAAAACTTCCAGTAAGTGTGGCTGATGAGCCACTTTTGGCTGTTGCAAGAGGCACTGGAAAGGCATTAGAAGAGATAGGACTGCTTCAACAACTAAGCAATGAAGACTAAAATTTTATTTTTTATCTTCGTTGTAGGGCTAATAGCTCTATCTATCTATAAAGGCTCTGAAATTTCAAGAGTTACGACTGATCTTAGCAACTCAGTCGTTAGCCTCTATCTAAATTTCGCCCAGTCTGTAAAAGATAGCATTGGTAAGCACTTTTCACAGGCTTCCCAGATAGAAAAGCTAAAACAGCAAAATGCAGAGCTTGAGCGTTCAGCGACGCTTCTAGCGACATTTGCAAATGAGTTAAATACCGTCTTAAAAGACAAAAACGCTACCAAGTATGACCCTCGTGTTAAGCTTGTGCGTGCGTTAAGTTATGCGAATATGGGCGATTATAGTAAATTTTATGTTGGTGGATTTAGCGACTTTAATGAGAGTAAAATTTATGGACTGATATATCAAGGAAACAGTGCGGGCGTGCTTGTTCAAAAAGATGGCAAGCCGCTTGCACTTTTACAAAATGATCCAAAAAGTATATTTGCTGTGTTTATAGGAGATAAGCAAATCCCAGGTATGGCGCACGGCACAAAAAATGGTGTTGTTATAAAATTTATACCACAATGGCTTAGTGTAAATATTGGTGATGAGGTTTTTACAAGTGGTCTTGATGGTATATTTTTTAGCGGTGTGCCAGTAGGAAAGGTAACGGAAGTGATTGAGGAGAGCTCGTATTACAGTGCTATAGTGGAGCCATATATGAAGGCTATGACGCCAAATTTTTTATATGTAGTGATAAAGGATAAATAATGCCAAAAAGAACGGATATCAAAACTATTTTGCTAATCGGCTCAGGACCGATAGTTATCGGTCAGGCATGCGAATTTGACTACTCTGGAACGCAAGCAACAAAGACGCTAAAAGAGCTCGGATACCGCGTTGTACTTATAAACTCAAACCCAGCGACGATCATGACCGATCCAGACTTTGCCGATGCGACTTACATCGAGCCAATCAGTAAAGAGAGCATTAAACGAATAATCAAAAAGGAAAATGTAGATGCTATCTTGCCTACCATGGGCGGACAGGTTGCACTCAATGTCGCTATGCAGCTTTATGAAGATGGAGTGCTTGGTGATGTAAAATTTTTAGGCGCAAATCCAGAGGCGATAAAAAAGGGCGAAGATAGGCAAATTTTTAAAGAGCTTATGAAAAAGATCGGTATGGACTTGCCAAAGTCTGCATACGCTCACAGCTTTGATGAGGCGATGAAAGCAGCGGTAGAGATTGGCTTTCCGCTGATGATTAGAGCTAGTTTTACTCTTGGCGGTGCAGGTAGTGGTGTGGCTTATAATATAGATGAGTTTAAGGAGCTTGCTGAGCTTGGATTAAGTGCTAGCCCGATAAATGAAATTCTCATCGAAGAGAGCTTGCTTGGCTGGAAAGAGTATGAGATGGAGGTCATACGAGATAAAAATGACAACTGTATAATCGTTTGTTCTATCGAAAATTTCGATCCTATGGGCGTGCATACGGGCGATAGTATCACGGTAGCTCCAGCCCTAACGCTAACAGATAAAGAGTATCAAGTCATGCGAGATGCAAGCTTTGCGATACTTCGTGAGATCGGCGTTGATACGGGCGGAAGCAATGTCCAGTTTGCTATCCACCCAAAAACTGGTCGCATGATAGTTATCGAGATGAATCCAAGAGTCTCTCGCTCATCTGCCCTAGCGAGCAAAGCCACAGGCTATCCTATAGCAAAGGTAGCTACACTTCTTGCTGTTGGATTTAGCCTTGATGAGATCAAAAACGACATCACGGGCACGGCGGCTAGTTTTGAGCCAGTGATTGATTATATAGTTACTAAAATCCCACGCTTTACCTTTGAAAAATTCCCTGGCTCAAGTCCATATCTAGGCACCGCGATGAAGTCTGTGGGTGAGGTTATGGCGATAGGCAGGACATTTAAAGAGAGCGTTCAAAAGGCACTTTGTAGCTTGGAGCGTGATTTAGCTGGATTTAACAGGCTAAAATTAAGTAAAGATGACCTTATTTTTGGGCTTAGAAATGCAAATGAGCGTAGAATTCTCATGGTCGCTGAGGCGTTTAGAGCTGGACTAAGCGTAAGTGAGATACATGAATTTTCTAAAATCGATCCGTGGTTTTTACACCAAATTTCTGAGATAGTTGAGTTTGAAAACCGCATTGATATGGATATTTTAAACGATGAAAATTTACTCCGCACTGCAAAAACTATGGGCTTTTCGGATAAGATGATTGCACTTTTGATAAATGAAAAAGACAACCTAGAGCTTAGCCAAAATGACATTTACTACGCTAGAACTAAGCTTGGTATCACGCTAGAATACAACGAAGTAGATACTTGTGGTGGCGAGTTTAAGGCACTTACGCCATATCTTTACTCCACGACTAATATCACAAAACTTCCACCACAAACCACACCTAATGATAGCGCCAAAAAAGTTATGATCATTGGTGGCGGACCAAACCGCATAGGACAGGGCATTGAGTTTGATTATTGCTGTGTGCATGCAAGCTTTGCACTGCGTGATCTTGGTGTAAAAACGATAATGTATAACTGCAATCCAGAAACGGTTAGCACTGATTATGACACGAGCGATGTGCTTTACTTTGAACCGATCGATTTTGAGCATCTAAAAAGCGTGATCGAGCGAGAGAACCCAGATGGAGTGATCGTGCATTTTGGCGGTCAGAAACCGCTAAAATTTGCCAAACGCCTAAGTATCTGGGGTGCAAAAATCATAGGAACTACCGCTAGGACGATCGATATCGCCGAAGACCGCAAGAAATTTAGTGAGTTTATCGATAAGATCGGTGTTTTGCAGTCTAAAAACGACACTGCTACAAGCGAAGAAGAAGCGATAAAAAAAGCAGCGGCTATCGGCTACCCAGTACTTGTGCGTCCTAGTTATGTTCTTGGCGGTCGTGCAATGAGACGCGTGCATAGTGAGTCTGAACTGCGTGAGTATATGAGTGAAGCGGTAAATGTCAGCAACAACTCACCAGTACTTTTGGATAAATTTTTACAAGACGCCACCGAGCTTGATGTCGATGCGGTAAGCGACGGCAAAGAGGTTTATGTGGCTGGCATTATGGAGCATATCGAAGAAGCTGGCATCCACTCAGGGGACAGCGCTTGTATGTTACCGCCGATGAGTTTAAATGATGAGATGATAGCAAAAGTAAGAGCCCAAACTCGTGATATAGCCTTAAATTTAGGCGTTGTGGGACTTATGAATATCCAGTTTGCGATTTATGAGAACGAGCTTTATATGATCGAGGTAAATCCGCGAGCAAGCCGCACCGTGCCATTTGTAAGTAAAGCCACAGGTATGCCAATCGCCAAGGTCGCCACTCGAGTGATGTGGCAGGGTAATTTGCGTGAGGCACTGAAATTTTACGATAAATACGGCGTCCTAGATGAAGTAGATGGCGTTTTGATCGCCAAAAAGCAGCCGCATTACTGCGTAAAAGAGGCGGTATTTCCATTTAATAAACTAAGCGGTGCTGACCTTATCCTAGGACCTGAAATGAAAAGCACAGGTGAGGTTATGGGCGTGAGTGCAAATTTTGATAGTGCATTTGCTAAATCTCAACTTGCCGCATCAAATATCTTGCCAACCAGCGGAAATGTCTTTTTGACCTTAGCGGATGCTGATAAGCCTTATGCGGCGACTCTTGCCAAGGATCTTATCGCACTTGGATTTAAGATCATCGCTACTGGCGGAACGCATAAAATTTTAAACGAAAACGGCGTAACGGCGGAGTTTGTCTATAAGATCAGCGAGAGTCGCCCAAATATCGAAGATAAGCTTAAAAACGGCGATATAGCGATGGTTATAAATACAAGCGATAGTAAGTCAAACTATGAAGACGGTAAGAAAATTCGCCAAAATATCATGCGGTTTAAGTTACCATATTTTACGACAATCCGTGCAGCACTTGTCGCCGCAAATTCGATCAGATCGCTTCAAAGTGGCAGAGCCTATGATGTCAAGAGCTTGCAGGAGTATTTGGTTTGATAAGTGGGCAAAGGTATTTTGAAGCTAATGACACAAATCAAATGTTAAATTTGTCGATTATGAAAGTATTTAAGACCATATAAACAAAGAAAGTCAGGCGCTATGCGGCACGATATGAGAGAATTTGAGATACAAATCAGTGAAATTTTGGTAAAAACTATAAAAATTAAAGCCAAAGATCAGCAAGAGGCGTGTATGATCGCAAAAAAGGCTTATGATGATTCTGAGATAGTGCTTGATGCGGGGGATTTTTTGAGTGTTGAGTTTAAAATTTTGAAAGAATGATTTAGAATTTAGGATATTTTATGGGTTTGAATTTGACAAATTTTGATGATTTTTTAAGACAACTTCGCAAGACAAATGCAAGGTTGAGCTATTTTACAGACTTTAACAAATGTGATGAAAATTTACAAAAAATCTCAATCAAGCTTAATACTCTAAATTTTTTGCTTGGCAAAAGTGATTTGAAAACAAATATTTTCACAATTAAAAATTTCTGAAATCATATTTGCAAACATCTTTCCAGCACGATTTTTGCGTCCATTGCTATCAAGCCCAACCTCAATGCCAAAAACATAATCATCTAAATTTTTGATTTTAGCGTTTGTAAAAATTTCCTCCAAGCCAGTTTCGCAAAAAAATTCATAAACCTTTTTGCTACTTTCAAAATAGCTTTCAAGTGTTGTGATTTTATTACTTGCATTTAATACACTTGTATTTTTGTCACGAACAGCAATTAGCAGATTTAACACATCAAAACATCTTTTATCGTAGTCAAATAGCTTGGAAATATTTGTTTTCAAACAGAGGTTAGTAGCAACGAGCTTGGTTTAAATTTGGGCAGCGATCAAAAAGTATTTGATTTTGTTGTAAAAACTGCAAACAAAACATATTTAATTGAGACAAATTTTTATAGTGTAGGTGGCTCAAAGCTAAATGAAGTAGCAAGATCTTATATTGAGATAAGCGAGAAAATATCTTGCATAAATGGCTTTGAGTTTATCTGGATAACGGACGGACAAGGCTGGCTTAGCTCAAAAAACAAACTAGAACAAGCTTATAAAAGTGTAAGAATTTATAATCTTGCAACACTGCATAGCTTTATATCAGGGCTAAAAAAATGTCTAAAATAGATGAGAATTTCACTCTTTTTCACGGCGATACATTTGAGATTTTGCCAAAATTTAGCCAAGAGTTTGATCTTATTTTTGCTGATCCACCTTATTTTTTATCAAATAATGGATTAAGTATTCAAAGCGGCGAAATTGTAAGTGTAAATAAGGGCGAATGGGATAAAAGTTATGGCATTGACGAGATAGATGAGTTTAATATAAAATGGCTAAAATTTGCTAAAAATTCACTTACGAACAACGGCTCTATTATGATAAGCGGCACTTATCATAACATCTTTTCTATCGGTAGGGCATTGCAAAAACTTGACTTTAAAATTTTAAACATCGTCACTTGGCAAAAGACAAATCCACCGCCAAATTTTAGCTGTCGTTATCTTACGCATAGCACAGAGCAGATTATTTGGGCTAGAAAAAGCGATAAACATAAGCATATTTTTAATTATGATCTGATGAGAAAAATCAATGGCGATAAACAGATGAAAGATGTATGGAGCTTTCCAGCGATAGCACCTTGGGAGAAGTCGTGTGGTAAGCATCCTACACAAAAACCACTTGCACTTTTGGTTCGGCTTATTTTGATGGCAAGTAGTGAAAATAGCATCGTTTGTGATCCATTCGCTGGCTCATCTACTACAGGCATTGCTGCAAATTTGCTTGGTAGAAAATTTGTTGGGATCGAAAGAGAGCGCGAATTTTATGAGATTTCGCTAAAACGCAAGAGCGAGCTTGAGTCTAACCGAGAAAATTTTAAAAAACGGCTTAACGATTTGCGATTTTTGGAGCCTAGTTTGCTTGATATCTCATTAAGATAAACTAGTGATATATTATTAAAGTTATGATTTACAAGGCAAATTTAGCCGATACAGCGAGTATGATTTGGTATCAAAGCCCTATCAACGCTTTCGTGCAGATAAAGCGACAAATCGCAATCATAAGGCGGACTTTACGCTTGAATATCTGCATATTTTAAGGAAAAAATTTTAGTTTTGTAAAATGTTTAAAATTTCGCCTAAATTTTCTTCGCTAAGCTCACTAAATCTTCGCACTTTGGCTGGCGTGCTTGTATGCTCGCCGATCATCTTTTGCATCCAGATCATATTATACCAACGCCCAAATTTAAACCCACACTTCCTAAACTCGCCTACCATTTCGTATCCTAGACGCTCGTGAAAGCGCACGCTAGCATCGTTTAGATACTCGTCATTTGGACGAGCTACGCCGATGCAGGCATTTAAATTTAATACGCCCATTACTTTTAAGATGGTTTCAAGTTTTGCATAAAGTGCCTTTCCTACACCACTACCACGCTCATTTTGTACGATATAAATCGAGACCTCGACAGCCCAGTCATACGCCGCACGCTCCTTAAACGCGCTCGCATAAGCATATCCGATAAGCTTGTTATCGCGTTTAGCGACTATAAAAGGATAGCGAGTCAAAATTTTCTCGATCCGTCCTGCAAACTCGGCAACACTAGGTACTTCATACTCAAAGGTTATCGCCGTATGTGTTACATAAGGTGAGTAAATTGCTAAAAGCTCGCTAGCATCGCTAGCGCTTGCCACTTGAATGGTTAAATCTGCCATCTTTGCCCCTCTTAAATTTTTGTAATTATAACGAAAATTACTTCATTACTAGCACAAATAATAATTTGCCTAGTCATTGCGCAAAAGCCATTTTGTCAAATTTCACACATTTTTGTGTATAATCAAGAAAATTTTCAAAGGCAAAGATGAAAGATAGCGAGTTTTTTGGGATATGTATCACGCTTTTAGGCGGTATTTTGTGGGGATTTAGCAGTGCATGCGGTCAATATCTTTTTATGAAAAAGGGCGTTGTTGCCGACTGGCTTGTGCCGTATAGGCTGTTTTTGGCTGGGGTATTTTTGGTCGGATTTTACGCGATAAAAAGCCCCAGAAATTTCACAAAGCCTATCCTTGACCTGCCACTTTTACCGCAACTTTTCATCTACGGCATTTTTGGTATGATGATGACACAGTATGGCTACTTTGCAAGCATCGAACTATCAAACGCAGCCGTGGCTACCGCGATACAATACTCCGCCCCAGCGATGATCTTGCTTATAGTCTGCATAACTGAGCGAAAATTTCCAAAGCCAGTTGAACTGATTGCGTTGATTTTGGCTACTTTGGGCGTTATTTTATTGGCGACACACGGCGATCTTGGCTCGCTTGTCATAAGTCAAAAAGCCCTATTTTACTGCCTTTTGAGTGCGATTGGGGTTTGCATTTATACCTTGGTGCCAACAAAACTAAACCAAAAATACCCAGTCGGACTAAATCTAGGCTGGGGGGCTAATCATTGGCTCGTTAGCTCTAGCTCCTTATACCAAGGTCTGGCAGCTAGACGGCGTAAGCGATACGCAGGGCTTTTTGGCACTTTTTGGGGTTGTGGTTTTTGGCACGATTTTGGCATTTAGCTTTTTTATGACCGGCGTAAAAATGATAGGCGCTAGCAAGGCAAGTCTAATCGCTTGTATTGAACCAGTGAGCGCGGCGTTTTTTGCCTATTTTTGGCTTAAAACCGAGCTTATTTTTATTGATTTTGTTGGATTTGTTTTGATAATATCTTGCATATTTTTACTTTCCAAAAGGAGAAAATTTGAAAACACTCATCATAAAGCCTCATCCATTTTTAAATGATGAAAATTCTTATACAAACCAGCTTGCAAAGGCTTTTGTGAGAAGTTTTTGCGTTAAAACTAGGCTTGTTAGGCTATTTGTTTAATTTTGGTTGGTAAAAGATGATTTATCTAGCACAAACTGACACAACGGCTGGGTTTTTAAGCAAGGACTTAAGCGAGATAAACGCTATAAAATCTCGCCCACTAGATAAGCCTTGCCTTATAACAACGGCAAAATTTAGTGAGTTAAACAAGCTTGTTCGTGTGCCAAATCGTTATAAAAATTTTATCCGTCGTACTAAGAAAACTACATTTTTATACCCAAACAAAACCGCTGTGCGAGTGGTAAAAAACTGCAACCACGAGAAATTTCTCTCAAATTTTGATTGGTTTTACTCCACTTCTGCAAACCTTCATGGCTTAAAATTTGATGAAAATTGGGCTAAAAGTGTAGCAGATGTCGTGATAGATAGTGAGTTTTTTGAGGGTAAATCATCAAAAATGTATAAAATTTCACACCGCAAACTACTTAAAATAAGATAACTTTAACCATCTAGTATCACTAAAATAGGAGATTATACAAAAGTATAGAAAAATTTTATAAAATTTTAAGTAAAATTTTACATATGTTACGACTTGAAACATAAAGAGCCTAAAAATAAAATATAAAACTAACTTTAAATATAAAAAAATTAATAGCATGATAAAATCCTTATATATTTTAGAAAAAGGAGTAAAAGGTGAGCCAAACTCAATATGTAAATACAATACTTGAAAATTTAAAGTTTGCAAACCCAGGTCAAGATATATTTATACAAGCGGTAACAGAGGTGCTTTATAGTCTTGAGCCATTAATTGCAAGAGAGCCAAAGTATAAAAAGCATGCTATTTTAGAACGCGTGACTATACCTGAGCGAGCCTTTCACTTCCGTATAACACACATCGATGATGAGGGCAATCCACGAGTACATAATGGCTGGAGAATTCAGTTTAACTCTGCGATCGGACCATATAAAGGCGGCATAAGATTTCATCCTAGTGTAAATGTGGGTGTGCTTAAATTTTTGGGATTTGAGCAAATTTTCAAAAACTCGCTCACTGGCGTTGCGATGGGCGGAGCAAAAGGTGGCGCTGATTTTGACCCAAAAGGCAAAAGTGATAATGAGATAATGCGCTTTTGCCAGTCTTTCATGAGCGAGCTTTTCCGCCATATCGCACACACTACAGATGTCCCGGCTGGCGATATAGGAGTTGGAGCAAGAGAGATAGGCTATATGTTTGGGCAATACAAAAAGCTTACAAACCGCTTTGATGGTGTTATAACTGGCAAAGGACTTGGCTGGGGCGGAAGTCTTGTAAGGACTGAAGCTACTGGATATGGTCTTGTTTATTTCACACAAAATATGCTAAAAAAGGCTGGAAATTCTTTGGAGGGCAAAAAGTGTTCCGTTAGCGGTAGTGGCAATGTTGCAATTTATACTATCAAAAAACTATATGAATTTGGCGCTTTGCCTATAACTGCATCTGATTCAAGTGGGTATATATACGATGAGCAGGGTATTGATGTTAAAATTTTAAAAGAGCTAAAAGAGGTTAAACGCGCTAGAATCAGTGAGTATGTAAAACTAAAGCCAAGTGCAAAATTTGTAAGCATAAACGAATATGCACCAGGCAGAAATGGCGTTTGGGATGTCCCTTGCGATGGAGCGTTTCCTTGTGCTACGCAAAATGAAGTTCATCTTGCAGATATAAAAGTACTTTATGCAAATGGATGTCGCTTTTTAGCGGAGGGTGCGAATATGCCAAGTACCCTTGATACCATAAATTTTATGCTATCACAAAAAGACTTTTATTTTGCTCCAGCAAAGGCTGCAAACGCTGGTGGTGTGGCAACTTCTGGTCTTGAGATGATGCAAAATGCGGCGATGTCTAAATGGAGTTTTGAAGAGGTTGATGTGCAACTTCATGGCATAATGAACCATATTTTTGAGACATCTTATGAGACAAGTAAAGAATTTGGCGATACTGGTAATTTAGTACTTGGCTCAAATATAGCTGGCTTTAGGAAAGTGGCTGATGCGATGATAGATCAAGGATATGTGTAAAATTTCTAGTCCTAATTAAGGACTAGAAAAAGCTTTAAAGTTTTATAATCTTAAAAAAATTGATTAATTATTAAGACTTATTTTCTCTTTAATGCCTAAATTTAGGCAATGTTCGATATATTCGATAAATTGATAAAGAATTTCAATATATAATAGTATCAAAATTTATTCAATATTGAAAAAATTATACAAAAATTTTAAACATAAATTTATGAATTTTGCTATAATATTGCAAAAAAGATAAAAAGGATAATTTATATCCTAATTAAAGGTAAAATTTTGAGAGTATATTTAGATAATAATGCTACTACGATGGTTGATCCAGATGTTTTTGAAGCTATGAAGCCGTTTTACTGTGAAAAATACGGTAATCCAAACTCATTGCATAAATTTGGTTCAGAAACTCATCCAGCACTCCGTAAGGCACTTGACCAACTTTATGCTGGAATAAACGCAAAAGATAATGATGATATTATAGTAACTTCTTGTGCGACGGAAAGTAATAACTGGGTCATTAAAGGTGTTTATTTTGACAAGATAGCTAGCGGAGAGAAAAAGCGTATCATAACGACAGCTGTTGAACATCCAGCCATACGCGCGACTTGTGAATTTTTAAAAGATTTTGGAGTCGAGCTAACTGTACTTGATGTTAATGAACAAGGACTAGTTACTCTAGAGCAACTAAAAGAGGCTATGAGTGATGATGTGGCATTAGTTTCTATAATGTTTGCAAACAATGAAACAGGCATGATATTTCCTATCAAAGAGCTTGCAAGCATAGCTCACGAATACGGAGCACTTTTTCACACCGACGCAGTTCAGGCGGTTGGCAAAATTCCTGTAAATGTAAGAGATCTTGATATTGATTTTATGAGTTTTTCGGCGCATAAATTTCACGGACCAAAAGGTGTTGGCGGACTTTACATAAAAGATAGTCAAAAGCTAAGTAGCTTACTTCATGGTGGCGAACATATGGGTGGAAGAAGAAGCGGTACGCTTGATGTTGCTGGTATTGTTGGCATGGGTCAATCACTTGAGCTTGCAACAAAATTTATAACATTTGAGAATTGCCATGTTAGAAGGTTGCGCGACAAACTAGAGGACGCACTTTTAGAACTTCCTGATATTAGCGTAGTTGGCGATAGGCAAAACAGGGTTCCAAATACGATATTAGTTTCAGTAAAAGGGGTTGAAGGGGAAGCAATGCTTTGGGATCTAAATCAAGCTGGTGTAGCTGCTTCAACTGGTTCGGCATGTGCTTCTGAAGCACTTGAGAGCAATCCTATAATGCAAGCAATTGGTGCCGATAGCGATCTTGCACACACTGCACTTCGTTTATCGCTATCTCGTTTTAATACAGAAGATGAGATAGACTATGCGATAGAAGTTATAAAAAAGGCAGTTCTTAGACTGCGGTCTATATCAAGTACCTTTGCTTATACGCCAAAAGGGCATGTAAGCGGTCTGTAGTATTATTAAGTATTGGCAAATTTAAATTTTGAATAAAAGCACGATGAAAAGAGGGAAAAATGGCAAAAAATAGTTTAATCGGAGGTTCTATCTGGGACGAATACTCTCAAACTGTCCAAGATAGGATGAATAACCCAAAATATATGGGAGAGATAACAGAAGATGAAGCAAAAGAGCGCGGTGCAAAGCTTATAGTGGCTGACTTTGGGGCTGAAAGTTGCGGCGATGCTGTTAGGCTTTACTGGCTTGTTGATGAAAAAACAGATACGATAATCGACGCAAAATTTAAGAGCTTTGGTTGTGGTACAGCCATAGCAAGCTCTGATACTATGGCTATGCTTTGTATAGGAAAAACAGTTGATGAGGCAGTTAAGATAACAAATATAGATGTTGAAAAGGCCATGCGAGATACACCTGAAACACCTGCTGTGCCACCACAAAAAATGCACTGTTCGGTTATGGCATACGATGTTATAAAAGCTGCAGCTGCAAGTTATAAAGGTGTGGATCCTGATCATTTTGAAGATGAGATAATAGTTTGCGAGTGTGCGCGCGTAAGTCTTGGAACGATAAAAGAAGTTATAAGACTAAATGATCTTCATACCGTTGAAGAGATAACTCAATTCACAAAAGCCGGTGCATTTTGTAAGTCTTGCGTAAAACCTGGTGGACATGAGGATAGAGAGTATTATTTGGTTGATATATTGGCTGAAACCAGATCTGAAATGGAGCAAGAGCGCCTTAAAAAGCAGGCAAATGCAAAAGCTCTTGGCGATGAGATAAAATTTGAAGAGCTAAGTATTGTTGGACAGCTAAAAGCTGTTGAAAGTACGCTTGATGCTGAAATTCGCCCTATGCTGATGATGGATGGAGGTGATATGGAGGTTATTGACATACAAAAAGCTAGTGATGAAAATATAGATATATACATCCGCTATCTTGGTGCTTGCTCTGGCTGTGCAAGTGGAGCTGGTGGAACACTTTATGCGATAGAAAATGTTTTACAAGAAAAGCTTAGCCAAAAAATTCGTGTAATGCCTATTTAAAACCTTACAAAAGAGCCTTTGGGCTCTTTTAAATTTTTATAACTCAAAAATTTAAAATTTCTGCTATACTTACTAAAATTTTTAAAAAGGAAAATGATGGAATTCCTAGCTTGGATGAGTTCGCCAGAGGCTTGGCTGTCGCTTGTTACTTTGACTGCGCTTGAGATAGTGCTTGGTATTGACAATATAATCTTTATAGCTATTTTAGTAGCCAAACTACCTGAACATCAACGCGATAAGGGTAGAATTTTAGGTCTTGGATTTGCGATGGCCACAAGGGTGTTGTTGTTACTTTCACTCTTTTGGATCATGAAGCTTACAACGCCTTTATTTAGTGTGTTTGGTTTTGAGATAACTGGGCGTGATCTAGTTTTGATACTTGGCGGATTGTTCTTAATAGCCAAATCAACAACCGAAATTCATTCTAGCGTTAGCGGCGAAGAGCGTGAGCATAAAGATGGAAAAACATATGCTAACTTTGCTATGGTGATCACTCAAATCGCTATTCTTGACATTGTATTTTCGCTTGATAGTGTTATTACCGCAGTTGGTATGGCAGATCATATAGAAATCATGATACTTGCTGTTATCATTGCAGTTGGCGTTATGATGGTAGCTTCAAAATCCATCTCACACTTTGTTGATAATAACCCAACCATTAAAATTTTGGCTCTTGCGTTTTTGATACTTATCGGCTTCTCACTGGTTGGTGAAGGCTTAGGGCTTCATGTACCAAAAGGCTATATCTACTTTGCTATGGCATTTTCGCTAATTGTTGAAATTATTAACATTTACGCGAGAAAAAAGGCAAAACATTAAAACAAAGCGTGCTGAACACGCTTTGTTGTTTTATATAGCGTTTATTTTAGGGTTTGATGTATGGTCAGCTTATTGTAAACAAGAAAATACACCGACCATTTTCTGTTGTTCTTTTTGATAAATTAGGCTAATTGTTTGTTGTGAAAAAGAAGTGAAATAAATTTTAGAAAAGATAAAATGGTGGAGTTAAGCGGGCGAAAGTTTTACTTAAAAGCATTGGAAATACGATATTTAAAAGATTATTTTTAAAAACATATTCGCGAACATATTCGGAATTTTTTTAAGTTTTTAAGATGTAAAAAAACGCTTATGAAAAGTTCACTTTTCAATACTAAATTAATATAAGTGTCTATTTTAGGGCTTTTGTGTTTAGTAAAGTTTTGTTTTTTAAGTTTATTTAGCTTAAAATCAAAAAACCGCTTAATAATTGAAATGTTTCACGGCTTTTTTACTTCGAAACTTAAAATTTTTGGCTTAAGGTTTCTCGCTCCATTCATTAGCCTTGTAAATGCCTAAGATGATGATTTTATCGTCTGCGATTAAAAAGGGTATAACATAGCCTTTATAAATTAAGTCCCTTGCGTTTGCTTTGTCTAGTGCCTTACTTGGTCTGTGAGCCATTGGTGCGTTTGCTACACCTAAGCATTTATTAAATACTTCATCTACAAAATTATCAGCCCTTAATGTGCTATCCTTTGCAATAAATGTGTGTATCGTATCTAGCTCACTAATAAACTGCTCTTTAAATTCTACTTGCATATGTGCCATCTTTTATCTGCTCTATGGCTTGCTTTGCTTGGTCTTGGTTTAATAACCCTATGCCTTGTAAAGCTTCATTGGCTCGCTGTTCGTAGTCGGCTTTTAACATGTCTATGCTGTGCGCTTCTATCGGCTCATTTTGTGCGTTTGCTAGTGCCTTGCTTATGGCTAGGATTTGATTTAATAGGCTTGGACTTGCCTTTATGGTTAATGTCTGCATTTTAGCCCCTTATTCTTTTAGTTCCCATTTGTTGGCATTGTAAATACCAAAGATTATAATATCATCGCTACTGATTAAAAAGGGTATAACATAACCTTTAAAAATTAGCTCTCTTATGCTCTCATCGCTAAAATGTTGCGATTTTCTGCAAATAAAAGGCATATTACTGATAAAGTCTATTTTGTTTAATAGCTCATCACGAAATTTAACCGCTCTTTGGTGGCTATCTTTTGCTATGAAGTCAAATATAACTTTTAGCTCCGATAAAAACTGCTTACGATAAATTACCATTTTGCTATCTCTGCTTTAACTTGCTCGTGCGTAAGGGTTTCTAGCTTACCTTGTTTGTAAAGCTCAATATCGGTGTTTATCTGCTCTACTATCTCGGTTATGCTTTTATTGTCTGCATAGGTTGGATAATCATCAAAATCAACCTTTACACGCTCGCTTATGGCTAGTGTTGATATTAAATCCCTTGCTTTTGCTAAAAAGTCGCTGTTATCTGTGGTTATTGTTAGTGTCTGCATTGTATAACCCTTTTTGCTTTTTTTGAGTATTGTAGCTTTTAAGTGTAAAAAGTATGCTTAATGATGAGGTCATTACTAATGACCCCATCGTAAAAAGCGTATGAATTAGAATCATATCCTTTATTGTATTAAGCGCCTTTTATGTGCCAAGTATAAACGCCTTTTTGCTTTGTAGGTGTGGTATTTTGTTGCTCTTTTAATTCATGCTCTAAAAATTCCACTTCTTGTTTATAATATTTTAATTCTTGCCATAACCTCAACGCAAATTTTAATAAGTCATCATTATTAGGCGTAATCTTACCCGTGTATTCGGTAAGCTCTTTTAAAAAGTCGTGTTTTGTCATTTTAAATCCTTTGTTGGTTATTTTCTAATTGTAGCCTTAGCCACTCGCCATTAACTGCCATCTTATGCAAACTCTCTACATTACTGTAATATCATATAAAAAGTCGCTACACATTATCGCTAAGCTGTCTAACTGCTCTTTTGATGGTTGGTTATTTTTTAGCGTGTAATTAAATGTTGCACTTAACATATCTGCAAATGTTTCGATTTTGCGTGACAGAAATTCGGTTTCAAAAGTATCGATACTAGGTTGGTCTTTGTCAAACTGCGCTATCACTTCACTTAAATTATTTGCCTTTTTCATTTTTTGCTCCTTTAAAAGTATTTATATAAGTTTATTTTTAGTGTATTATATACTTAAATAAATATTTTGTCAAGCACAATAATACTTTTTTAAATATGTTTTGATATAATATGCTAATCAAATAAGTATAAAAGGTTAAAAAATGGATAAAAAAGAATTTAATGAGCTTCTTAAAAGTGCTGGACTTACTAAAAAAGAATTTGCCGAAATAATGGGTGTTTTGCCTAGCTCGATTAATAATTGGGGTGGCTCTCAAAATGTGCCTTACTGGGTTAAAAGCTGGATAGAAAATTATAAATTTAAGTCTAGATTTAATGAAATAAAAGAAATCGTAAATAAACATTAAGTTATCGATTTTCTCAAAAGTTAATGTTTGCATTGGTTGCTCCTTTGTATTGGTTTTTTCATCTTTGATTATATTTTTTATATAATATTATCATCTTTGATTTAAAATGTCAAGTGTTATTATAATTATTAGTGAAATAAATAGTAATTATTTTACATTTTTAATTAAATATGCTACAATTGTAAAAAATACAAAAGGCTTTTAATGTTAAAAAGTGATTTTTTAAAAAAAATAGATGATTTGGGGTTATCCGTTGCAAGCTTTGCTGAAAAAACGGGCTTAAGTTCTGGTAGTGTGTATAATTGGAATGATGATAAAAAACCCGTTCCATCTTGGGTAAAATCTTGGTTAGAGAATTACGACAAATCAAACCGCTATGAAAAAATCAAAGAAATTATAAACGATACCGAAAATTTAGACACTGATAGCTCGGATAACAATACACTAAATTAAATATTTTTATTGTTTCTTATGTGTTGCATTTTGTTACATGTAGCGTTACACTTGTTACAAAAGCTGGGGGAATTAAATACCGGTAGCTCTAAATGTTAAAAAAGCTAGGTATTTTTAACATATGTAGCTTAAATCATCAAATAAAGCCCGTAAATCAATTTTAACCTTTTAGGGCTATGATGATATTATTTTATGTGAGTTTGTTTCTTGTAGGCTCTTATTTGGATTGTATGGGCTATTTTTGTTTTTTGTTTTAGGTGCATTTCCTTTTCTACTAAGAAAAATATTGTGTTTTTTTAAAAATAAAGCGTTTTAAGCGATTTTAGCTTTTTGTTGGTATTTGGGTATTAGTTAGGGTTTGTTTGTTGATTGTAGGGCTTGTATGATAGGCTTATGAATGGTTAAAAAAACAGAAAAGGAAATGAACTTTTTTGATAAAGAATTTTCGACTTTGTGCGGTCCCCCCCTGTACATACAAAAAAGCCCTAGGAAGGACCCGTAAAATTTTAATTAAGGCTCTCTAACTCTTTTATGTAGGCTTTATCATCATCACTGATTAAATCGCACTCATTAAAAAACCTAGCTATTATTTCATCTGCTGTGTGGCTTAAATATTCTTTGCGTGTATCTGCTAAAATGCGTAGCTTTATGGCATTAATTACTTTTATTCTTAGGCTTTGCCTGGCTCTATTGCCGTAAATAGCTTTTTTATACTTCACTGCTTTTCCTTTGTTTTTGGCTATTTTAACACAATTTAAGGTTTAATGTTTGGTAGTATCAAATAAGGGGTTATGTTGATAATGAGAAAGTAAATGAGTAGTGGGTACATTAAGAGATTTGAAAACTTAAATTATAAAAAAGCGTGCATAATAGTTTTTATTAAGTGCGTAAGCGTAAGCTTTGGCGGTTATTTTTGGGTGTTAAAAATTTGGTTTTGTGGGTTAATTGAAATGAAGCAAGATGAATTAATTAGCAATACACTTTTTTTTAAAGCTGAAAGTAAATGTATAAGTCATTTTTAAGCTTAAGGTTTGGGCAAAAATGGCTGTTCTGATCTGACCTTGATTTTTTACTTTTTTAGTAAAATTTGAAAAAAGTTTTTATGATTTTCTCACTTGACTTTTAAAAAAAGATTTGTTGATTTTATTATGTGTAGCAGTTTTATGCTCTTAGCTCTCGTTTGTTATGTTTTGCTTTGTAGGGTTTGTTTGCTACTGGGTATGTGGTAGCTAAGCTTATAATATGCGATAGCTCTTTTATACTCTCGTTTAGCTGTAATGTTAGTCGCTCTTTTTGAGTGATTAAAAAATTATTGCTCGTGCTGTAATCATAAATATTGGCTGTTGCTTCTACTCTGTATAATGGCGTGCCTAGTATATCTTTTTTGCCTTTATCGTAAAAATAGCACCTTTGAAGCGTTTGTAATTCTGCTTGATTGATGTAATATGTCTTTGCATAGTTTCCGTATTCTGTAACGCTGTAAAGCTCTTTAATGGCATTAATATTAAAGGGTGTTTGGCTATCAAAACATAAATCTACGCTTGTAATGTTATTTACTGCCTGCAACAGCTCATTTATTAGCCCTTTGGGCGGTGGCTCTTTGTCGTACTGAGATAAGCCGTAAAACTCTATCATCGCTTTTTGTTTATCGTTATTGTCTGCTTTGGTGGTAGCATAAAAGATACTTGAGTCGCTTAATGCATAAATGTTTATAATCTCTAAATTTTTAAATTCGTGCCTATTGCTTATCTTTAGTGCTTTTTTGCTCTCTTTGTCTAGCTTTTGCCATCTTTTGCCGTGTTTTTTGGCTATCTTATTTAGCACGCTTAATTTTGTTTTGGTCTTGTGGGTAATGGTGTTTTTATAAAATGTTGCTCTGATAGTGTCTATTTTGAGCGGTAGGGCTTGGCTATTGACTAAGTCTGTGATTTGTGATAATATTGTCAATGTATAAACCTTTTTGGGGGCTGTGTCTTAGCCCCCTTTTTTATTTAGACCTTTAGCGTTGAGGTTTTTGTCTGCACCTCAACGATTTAAATATTTTTCCGCTCTTTTAAAGTCTGTTATCCGCCATAGTTTAAATCTTACATTTGGTCTGCTCTCATCTTTGCACCATCTAAATTTAACTATTTTTTCGCGGTAAAGCTCATTAAGGTATTGATTGGCGTTTGATATGCCATAAACTCGCCCTGCGGTTACTTCAGAGCCATCTTGCATAAGCTCGATAAGTCTTTTTTTGTGTGTCTGTGTTAGGTTCATTTTGTATCCTTTTATTTCTCAAATGCTTGGCAAATTTTAGCACTTAACGCCATTTGCCCCTTAGCTGTAATTTTTGGTGTAAATACTTCCATTGTTCCGCCTGGGATAATAATAACATCGGGTGTTAATTCAAAATAGCCGTTATCGATGTATTTTTGATGTGGTATGTTAAATTTACCACGCTTAAATAGATATTTTTCATCTCTTAGCCATTGAAATACTTTATTAGGGTTTAGCTTCAAGGTTTTTACAAAAATGCTTATCGATACGCTTGTGCCACTTGCTTGCACCCTATCAGCAAAAAACACCTTAGGCTCATTGGCTTTTATTTGATTTTCTAGCTCGGTAATTTTGTCTTGCTGATGTAGGGCTAACAATAAAGCTTCACGCATATTTGTAGGTGCTTGATTTTTTAATGTTTGCTCCATTAGGTTAAAAGCTTCGATAAATTTTACTTTCCAGTGATAGGCTTTTTCTCCAGTAAAACCCATAACTAAAAGCGTGAAGCCATTACGGGTTATTTTATAGCATTTGGTATCTTTGTCAAAAACCCCATTTTTACGCACTTCGCTCGACGGCTGAAAGTTAAGCCGATGAAATTCATTGTTTGGTAAATTCTCAATTGCTTGTAAAACATTCTTATGCTGTTTCTCAAAAACTTCCGCTATTTGGGTTGAGCTGATAAAAACCTTATTGTCTATTGTTTCAAAGCTCACAGGCTTATTATTAATTACTAAGTTCATTGTATAACCTTTTCTTTTTTAGGCTTTCTTATACCTGCCTTTATTTCTAAATCGACTATGCTTTTGCGTTGGGTTTGCACCATATGAAATAAATCAAAAGCACAGTCAAAAAACGCTTGATTTTCGCATTGGTCCGCTTTGGTTTTGTAAGTCCATAAGTGCTTATTAAAGGCGCTAGTTAATGCCTTAATATCATCGCTATACTTAACGGCTATGCTGTTACTGCTTGGCTTCATCTTAGCCCCTTATCCAGTCATCAAATAGCTCATCGATGTATTGCCGTGCTTGCTCGCTAGTCTTTAAAAGCCTTTTTATGCCTTTTTTAGTGAAGCAAGTAGTTGGCTTATAGGCTCTTACACCTTTATCGTCGATGATGGCTTGGTTTACTACTCGGTAATCACGCTTATTTTTAAAGTCATCAATAAAAGAGATTTTAAAAAGCTTGGTGGCTGTGCTTGGCTCAAATATTGCTCCCTTTTTTGCTTCGGTTTCTAAAGCTTGGATTATTTTATACTTTTGATAATAAGTCATCTTTACGCCCCTAGCTGATTTTTAATGTAGTCGTCAAGCTCTGATTTTACATATAAAATCGTTCTGCTTGTAAGCTGTCTTGGTTTTGGAAAATCAGGACGCTCATTTTTAAAGTGCCATAGGGTAGTATAAGAGATGTTTAAATACTCCGCCGTTTCTTTTGGTGTTAGGTATTCTTTACTTTGCTTTTGCATTGTTTTATCCTTTGCGTTTAATTCATTTTAATTTTGTCGACTTTTGTTAAAATGTTGGGTGAATTATTGCAATTTTTGGAATTGTTGGGAAGTGAAAAAATTTCTTTTTATTTTTATAATTTTATAATTTTTTGTGCGTAAGGGGGTAAAAAATATTCTAGTAAAAAGAGATAAAAGCCCTAAATTATGGGCTTTTTAATATTACAGGAAAAAATTTCTTTTTACTCTGTTTTTGTGTCTTTTATGCCATAAAATTCAACTATTTTACCGCCTAAAATTTTATCCCTAAACTCTGCCCCTTTTAATGGGATTTGATATACTTGGGCTAAATTTTCTATTTTTTCGTAAAAATCAGCTTTAAAAGCTGATATTTTTTTGCTTTGCTCGTATCTTTTTATAACTTCATTATGCTCTTTAAAAAGCGAATTGGTATAATATTGAAAATCACATAAAGCATTCATCGCTAAATCTGCGCTAGTAAGTGGAATTAGTTTGTTATTAAAATCGGTATAAGGCTTTCTTTTTTCTATTTTTATCTCATCTAGAGCGGTAAGTGCATATTCTAAACTACTTTTAAAAGCGTTATATCTAATTACTTCAATCGGCATAACTTCATAAGTTCTATGAATGCAATCTGATAAAAAACTTAAAAAGATATTAACAAAACGCGTTTTTGTTGTTTCGTGAAATAAAAAAGGGTGGTAAGGTGCAAAAAGTTCAATATCAAAACCGATTTGTAATTCATTATTTTTTACACTATCAAAAAAATTTGCTTGTGCTCGGTCTAAATCTGTAATAATATTGTTGTAATTTTCAAAAGGTCCGCTTAATGCGTATATAACTTTTTTAGCTTCTCGTAATACTTTTTGCTTAGCCGCCTCTTTTTGCGTGCTGTTTGTTCTTGGCTCTGCCATCGTGTATCCTTTATTTTTAATATCTACTCTCTAACTCATCTAAATAATCACTCCACCACTGCCAAAGCTTACCCCTATCATTTAAGCGTTGTGAGCGGTCATAAGTAGCCTTTATCTTGTTACGCTCTTTATGGTCTAAACAAAGCTCAATAAGCTCACTATCAAAGCCGTGAGCGTTCATCATCTCATTAAGTAGGGTGCTTGCTGTTGCTCTTATGCCGTGAAATACCATATCATCGTTAAAGCCCAACCGCTTTATTGCATAGTTTAGAGTATTTTCACTTAGTGGCTTTTGCTTACTTATATCACTTGGGAATACATAAGCCCCGTTTGCGTATTGCTGTTGCTCTCTTAATAGCCTGCTTACTTGCTTACTCATCATTAATACAAAATCGCTTTTTAATTTCATTGTTTCGGCTGGGAATACTATGCGATTATTGTCAAAATCTACAAAATCCCATTTTAGCCCCCTGATGTTAGCTGAGCGTAAAAAAGTATGTAAGCCAAAAATTAAAGCTTGTTTTGTATGGTGTGAGCCTTGATAATTATTAAAAGCCTTTATTAGCTCGCTTAGCTTTTTTGGCTCTGTTATTGCTCGGTAGTTGGTAGTTTTTGAAGTCTTAAAAGCGTCGACAAAAATTATCTCTCTTGTGTAGTTTCTATCTACATAATCAAGCATTAAAGCATAATCCATTATTTTACGAAGTAGCCAAAACACTCTTTTTGATGTATCGTGTGTTATGCCTTTTTTACTCTCTGCTTCCTGGATTTTCTCTATCGTATAAATAAAATCGATTCGCTTAAGCTCTCTTATGTCTTTATCTTGCAAGTATGGCATTAAATATTGTTCTATGCGTTTAACACTGCGGTTAAAGTCTGATAAGCCTTTGCTTCGCTCTTTTTCTATCCACTTATTAGCTACTGCTTCAAAGGTTACTTTGTCTGGGCGTTGTGATAATACCTTGATATTATTGCCACGCTCTTTTTGAGTGGTTAGCTCGTTTGCCTTGGCTCTTGCTTCGGCTAATGTTATAAACGGATACTTGCCTATCGTGATTTGGTTTATCTTGCGTTTTGGGTCGCCTTTGATGGTGTATCGGTAGTAAAATGTTTTGGTGGTAGTGCCATTTTGATTAAGAGCAACAAAGACATATAAAAAAGGTGTCGACTGGTCTTTTAACCAAACTCTTTTTTTATCCTTTGGGATTTTAAAATTTTTTAATTCTATCTCTTTAAAAAAAGTTGCCATTGTATAAAACCTTTTAAAATTTCTGCCCGTTTTTTGTGTAAAAATGTATATTCTTTATCTGCCCTTTTGGGAAATCATACAACCCCCACAAAGTCCGATTTTATCGTGCTTATCTTGTATGGCCAAAATTTGCGTTATACTCAAAAACATACTCAAAGCACTTTTTCGATTTTTAAAAAACCCCTAAATTTGGGTATTTTTAAATTGTTTCTGAATATGTAAATTTTTCAACATACTCAAACATATTCAAACACACACTTAAAACATCAAAATTGAGCTAAATCGCATTTTATCGTATGAAAGCTTACTGAATTATAAAAGCCCGTATTTTAGGGGCTAAAGTGAAGTATTTTGAAGCTTTTGAAAGCTTAAGAAATGCTTATCTGGTGGAGTTAAGCGGGATCGAACCGCCGACCTCTTGAATGCCATTCAAGCGCTCTCCCAGCTGAGCTATAACCCCAAAAAATGAAATTACATTTTACATCAAAAAGGCTTATAAAAATTTGAAATTTTATTAAAATTTATCAAAATAAAATAAAATTTTAAGCAAATTTTGGTTAGAATTGCAATTTTTGATGCGGGAATAGCTCAGGGGTAGAGCACAACCTTGCCAAGGTTGGGGTCGCGAGTTCGAATCTCGTTTCCCGCTCCAGTTTATGCAAAGCCCAGGTGGTGGAATGGTAGACACAAGGGACTTAAAATCCCTCGGATTTTTTTCCGTACCGGTTCAAGTCCGGTCCTGGGCACCACTTTGTAATTGGCGACATGGCCAAGTGGTAAGGCAGAAGCCTGCAAAGCTTTTACCCCCGGTTCGAATCCGGGTGTCGCCTCCAAATTTACAACAGGAGTGAGCTATGAAGTTTTTATCTTTGTTGGTTGCAGCTATGTTTTTTGTCGGTTGCTCAAACACTTGGCATGGCGTTAAAGAAGATGCTCATAATGCTAAAGAGTGGACAAAAGATAAAGTTAATGACGGTGCTACTTATGTAAAGGAAAAAACTGAGTAGTTATAGCAAATTTTAAGCTAAATTTGCTATAATTCACAAGTTCTTTTTGCGGGAGATGGCTGAGCGGTCGAAAGCGGCGGTCTTGAAAACCGTTGAGGTGTGAAAGCCTCCTGGGGTTCGAATCCCTATCTCCCGGCCACTTACTTTAAAAATTTCATTCTAATTTATTACTTTTTGTAACAAAGTTTTGAAAAATGTTTTTTCACTGCTTTACTACAATATTGTTTATTTAAAATATAAAAATATTATACTACTTTAGTAGATCAAACGATCTTATAATGTTTAAGATAAAACAAAAATATCAAAATTTTTATTAGTATACTATTTTAAATTTCATCATCTAAGTATTTTATTTTAAAAAATAAAGTATCAAAACCTTATCTAAGAATAAAAACTCTAAAAACCCGTATATATATCTTAAAGATAAAATATAGAAGTAAAACATCAAAAAACTGGTAAATTTCAAGTCGTTTTATGCTAAAAATTTTAAACTATATTTGATATATTTTTTAAAACCCTAACTTTTGAGATAAACTCTATCATTTTTTAAAATTTAAAATTCTTAAAACCATAATCATTTTACTCCTTAAATTCTAAAAATTTTCATAACATAAAAATAAAATAATAAAACTAAAAATTTTTATAGATTTTATATAAAAAATACGCTACTATTGATAAAATTTTTATAAAGGAGAATTCATGACGGGTATCGGACTTATTGTAATATTTGTTATAGCTATTGCTTTGATGATTTGGATGATATCAAAGCTAAATGTTCATCCATTTTTGGCATTGATGCTTACATCGCTCGCACTTGCGCTAGTGGCTGGAGTAAATGTTAGCAAAATTCCAGCTATCATAGGCGATGGCTTTAGTGGTATATTTAAAAGTATCGGCATCGTTATCATTTTTGGCGCACTCATAGGAATGGTACTTGAAAAGACTGGTGCTGCTTTAAAGTTGGCTGACATGGTTGTAAATGTTGTAGGCTCAAAGCGTCCAGAACTTGCAATGTTGATAATGGGTTGGATCGTAGGTATCCCAGTTTTTTGCGATAGTGGCTTTGTCGTGCTTGATCCTATCCGCCGTGCACTTCGTAAAAAGATCGGAGCAAGCCCAGTGGGTATGGCTGTTGCGCTAAGTGCTGGCTTGTATGCCTCGCATGTTTTTATCCCTCCAACTCCTGGTCCGATAGCTGCGGCTGGAGCGATTGGGGTTGATTCAAATTTATTACTTGTGATTATTGTGGGTGCGGTAGTTTCTATCCCAGTGCTTACAGCCGCTTATATGTATGCAAAATTTATCGGTCCAAAGATAGACCTTGTTGAAAATGATACTGAACTTTCTAAGGGCTATGAGGAGCTTATTAAGGAATATGGAAAGCTTCCAAGTGGCTTTTTAAGCATTGCGCCGATACTAATGCCTATCATTTTCATGGCACTTGGTTCTATAGCTAAAGTTGCTGGAGTTAGTGGCACGGCTGGCACACTACTTGCCTTTTTGGGTAATCCTATAATCGCGCTTGCCATTGGCGTTGTATTTGCTATTATTTTGCTTCTTGATACAAATAAAATTTCGATTTTTAATACTTTAACAAACGATACGCTAAAAGTTGTAGGTCCTATACTTTTTATCACTGCAGCTGGTGGTGTGCTTGGTAAAGTTATCACTGAGGCTGGATTTGTTGCTTACATCAAAGAAAATGCACAAGTTATTAGCGCGGCTGGAATTTTCTTTCCATTTATCATCTCAGCTATCCTAAAAACCGCACAAGGTAGCTCAACTGTAGCCATCGTCACTACTGCATCTATCATGGGTATGTTTAGCGCTGGAGACTCACTGATGAGCGCGCTTGGTTTTACGACTGAGATAGCTGGTGTGCTTGTTGTTATGGCTATTGCAGCTGGTGCCATGTGTGTCTCTCATGCAAATGACAGCTATTACTGGGTTGTTACAAATTTCAGTGGCATGAACCCACAGCAAGGCTATAAGACGCAGACTACTTTAACCCTTATAATGGGTATAGTAGGTATGCTTAGCGTATTTGTTTGCTTTTTGGTTCTTTTATGAGAATTTTGGTTGCAATAGACTCATTTAAGGGCTCACTAAGCTCGCTTGAGGCTGGCAATGCCGTTAAGAGTGGTATCAAATCCTTTTGTGATGAGGTTATAGTAAAACCTGTGGCAGACGGTGGCGAGGGCACTGTAGAGGCCCTCGCTGATGCACTTGGCGGTAAATATATCGATGTCATAACGCAAAATCCACTAGGTGTGAAAATTTTAGCTCGCTATGCGATGGTTGGCGAGTTGGCTATTATGGAGATGGCATCTGCTTCTGGTCTAACTTTGCTTGAAAAAAATGAGCGTAACCTGCTAAAAACAAGCACTTATGGATTTGGATTGATGATAAAAGATGCCATCAAAAAAGGTGCTAGAAAATTTATCATCGGTATAGGTGGAAGTGCTACAAATGACGCTGGTACAGGTATGCTTAGTGCTTTGGGTTTTGTTTTTTACGATAAAAGTGGAAATTTTCTTGAAGGAAACGGCGCGAACCTTTCTAAAATCGCTAAAATTTCAACTCTAAACACAATAAAAGAGCTAAAAGAGTGTGAGTTTTTGGTTGCCTGTGATGTGGATAATCCGCTTTTTGGAAAAAACGGTGCAGCCTATGTTTATGGACCGCAAAAAGGTGCTGATGAAGCCATGGTAAAAGAACTTGACTCCGGACTTGTTAGCTTTGCTAGTGTCGTAGATAAAGAGATAGTAGCTCAGACTTGGAAACTTCGCGGTTCTGGTGCCGCTGGTGGGCTAGGGTATGGTTTTGTAAGTTTTTTAAATGCAAAACTAAAGCCTGGAGTGCAGATTATAACTGAGGAAATTTCGCTTGAAGATGAGATTAGGATGGCTGATCTGGTCATAACTGGCGAGGGTCGTATGGATTTTCAAAGCTCTATGGGCAAGACACCAACTGGCGTGGCAAAGCTTGCTAAAAAGTATGACAAGCCTGTTATTGCTCTTGCAGGGAGTGTTTCAAAATGTGCTAATGAGTGTAATAAAAATGGCATAGATGCCTTTTTTAGCATACAAAATGAGCCTATTAGTCTTGATGAGGCAATGAAAAAAAGTGTTGCTAGTGAGAATTTAAAACGAGTTAGTGAGCAAGCAGTAAGGCTATTTTTGCTTAGAAGATAAATTTCAAGGGGCGTGTTTTGCCACCCCCCCCCACTCTTTTTTTAGCTATATTTGTCAAATTTGCTTTTTATATATTGCTTTGTTTTTTCTTATTTGGATCTTTAAAAATTTGCTCTATTTCTCCACACTCAACCAAATCACCCATATGAAAAAAGCCAGTATAGTCTGAAATTCTAGCCACTTGTTGCATATTATGAGCTTGTTAAACTCATACCCAAGCTCTATACTCCTCTACAGCTCCTAATGAACTATCGTCGCACTATATGGATAGATAAATTTTCTACACTCAAAAAAGTGTTATGATAACGGCAGATGAGACGCTGATGTGGCAAGTCATTGTAAATTTGGTTGAAAAGCGCTTAAATACTCTTTAGATGAGGTAGTTATAGGCTTAGTGAGAGAGGGTGGCATCAAGGTAAAAGATAAAGCTAATAACCAAAAAATACTTTAAAACTAGTGACAATAATAATACAAATTCATTTGAGCTAAGGCTTGACATTGTAAAACAAATACTAAAAATTCATAATTTTGAGCTAGCTACAAACTCATAAAAGGATGAGAGCTTAGAATTTGGATTTAAATTTTTATAATATTAAATTTTACATTTTTCTTTTTAGTATAAAATCATTAAATCAAAATTATATTTTTAATTATTTTAGTTTGTATTTTGAGTAAAATTTTGTTTAGTAAGAGATATTAAAAGGTAAAATTCATTATTTTTGCAGACTAGCTTTTGTAAAAAAACTATAGAAAATATAATATCAAAGTATGGTGCGGATGAGAGGACTTGAACCTCCATGCCGTGAAGCGCCAGATCCTAAGTCTGGTGTGTCTGCCAATTTCACCACATCCGCACAAAACAAAACAAAGTGGTACGCCCAAGAGGATTCGAACCTCTGGCCTACGGCTTAGAAGGCCGTTGCTCTATCCAGCTGAGCTATGAGCGCATGTTGGATAATCCAAAAAGTGGCGCGCCCGATAGGAGTCGAACCCATAACCTACAGATCCGAAGTCTGTCGCTCTATCCAATTGAGCTACGAGCGCCCAAAATGGGGTGAGTGATGGGAATCGAACCCACGACCCTCAGGACCACAATCTGATGCTCTAACCGACTGAGCTACACTCACCATGTCATGGTCGGGGTGAAAGGATTCGAACCTTCGGCCCTCTGGTCCCAAACCAGATGCGCTAACCAGACTGCGCTACACCCCGTAGTGTGAGTAATGTGCCACTACGTCATTAAAAAAGCGTATTTTAACTAAAAAAAGTTTTATTGTCAATTAAAATTTGCTTAATTTCATAAAAATTTAAAATTTTCAATAAACGCTTATTTTAGCAGTTCTAAAGACGCTTTGCAAAGTGAGACGAATTCATTATCGATGTTGCTATTTATGCATTCATTTAAGTATTTTCTTGCTTCGTTTGGCTCTTTTTGTGCTATATATATATCAGCCATTAAATTTAGTGCACGACTGCGTTCGAGCGGTTTTAGTTTTAGGTTTAAGATGTATTTCGCCTCATCAAGTGCATCAGCTAAATTCCCCATTTTTAATGAAGCGTGCGAGTATAAGAAATTTAGATCCGGCGTAAAAACATTTATACGCACTGAATTTGCTAACTCTAACGCCTTTTTTGCGTATGTGGTTGTATTTGCGTAATCACTCTTGCTAAAGGCAAATTTTGCTAGTGCGTCAAAGCTTTCTATTATCTTAAAGTCTTGCCCCCGAAGCTCTTCGATGGCGCTCATCGTCCTTATGGCGTCATTTAATCGGTTTAGTTTAATAAGCGAATAAAAGCGGTCATAAAGTGCCGGTGTAGGGTCAGCATAAGGTACGCTAGCACCTAAAGAGAGTGCGTCATTTGCGGCATTTACACTATCTTCATACATTTTTAATTGTCTTAAATCAGCAGCAAGCTTAACTAGCCACTCGACTCTATCCTCAAGATTTTTATCTTGTATGTGAGACTTGGCTAAATTTAGGGCTTTTTCGTGGCGAGCTGTGCGTTTTAAGCAGTCATGCAACTTAAATTGCGGAAGCTCTAGCGTGTTTATATCATATGCTTCGAGTAAGTTTATCACTATCTGGCAGTCATTATCTCTAATGCCTTGTTGGGCTAGTGCCAGAGCTGAGCGGTTTATGATATCCATTGAAGCAGTTAGGTTAAGATCCTTTGCTTGTTGTGTAAATTCAAGTGCTTGCTTATAGCGTTTTTCATTAAAATTTAGCTCAATTGCACTAGCAAGCGCCTTTATGCCTATATCACTTTTGTCGTACTTTTGCATTAAAAGGTCGTAGTATTCGTAAAGCTTAGTGGAATTTGTCTCTCCAAGATCAAAAAATAGCCTATCTATAGTTCTTTGAACCTCTGCCAGATAATCTCCGTCCTTAAATTCTTTCTCGTAGCGTTTTAGATAGTCGTATGCCTTTTGTGTTTGGTTATCATCAGCAAGCGCAATACCTAAATTTTTAAGCGCAACTTCGTAAAATTCGCTTTTTGTACTATCATCATTTGCTATTATCTCATAAATTTTAGAGGCTATATCGTGCATATTTCGTTCATCAAAAATTTTTGCAAGATCCATGGCTTTTGGCTGGTTGGCTAGGAAAAATTTCTGATTTGCATTTAGTATTTTTATAATGTAGTTTTTAGCCTCTTCAATGCGGTCTTTTTCGATGTTTGCACTTGCTAAGCTAAGCGCGGCTCTACTTGCGATATCGATATCGTCGGTATTATAAAGGACATATTCGTATAGCCCTGTCGCCTCTTTTTGACCAGAGTTTTTATAAATTTCATCAGCATAATCAAGCATCGCAAGCTTGCTAAATTTAGACTTCGTATGCTCTGTTTTTAGTAGATCTACTGTGTATTTTGCATCGCTGTTTAAATTTTGCTTGATATATGCGCGAGTTACTAGGTAAAGTACTTCTGGATAGTTCTCATCAGAGGCAAATTTACGCATCCAAGCCTTGCCCTCTTCAACGATATTTGTATGATCAAAGTCTATATCTATGGCGTCTTCTTCATTTTCTAAAGCTTTTCCCATAGCCCTTAGTCGATAAAGTAAAAATTCACTTGAAAATATACTATTTGGATGGCGAGTTATCGCACTTTTTGTCTCTGATAAAACTCGGTTAAAGTTGCTAGCTTCGTAGGCTTGTTTAATGTTTATGTAAAGATCTATATCGTTGCTATCCATAGCCTCCATCGGTGCTTTGCTAAAGTCAAGCGCTCCGATACTTGGCAATAAAAGCTCATCAAATTTGGGTGCAAAATTTATACCATTTTGGGCATTTTTGTCAAATTCGCTAAGTTTTGGGTCTATTACTATGCTAAAACGCTTGGAAATTCTGGAGTTATTTTTAAAAATTTCGCTATTTTCATGAAGTTTATTTTCTAAGTTTAAAAGCCTAGAATTTGCCTTTGGAAGCACTATGATAAAGAGCTTGCCATCTTGTTTTTTATAGCGTATATCCATTAAAGCAAGATCGACATCATCGATATTTACCATGCCATCATCATCTATCATGCACGCAAAGCGTTTTGTGTTATAAGCAAGGATCTGCTCTACACACTCAAATTCATTTTCATCGCTAAGCGTTATAACGCTATATGGCTTGCCATCATCTGTGCCACTGTTTATACTAAGTGTTAGGCTAAGAGCTAACACGGGCAAAAGTAAGATGGCTAAAAATTTTTTCATCTATATTTTAAACCTTGGTAAGCTTTACAAGCTCAAAGCAGTAGCCTTTTAAATTTGGCGCATATAGTAATGCAACAACGCCCTTTATATCGTCATTTTGTTCAAATTTTATCTCATCATCAAGTAGGCATATTTTTACTTTATCGCCATTTTTTATCTTGCTAACAAGGGAAAAATTTAACCCTCCAACAAGCCTTAACTCTTGTGAGTTTATCTTATAAACAACACTTCCATCAAAATTTTCCAACTCTTTTAGCTCACATAACTTACCAGTGGTTTGATATTCATCTTGTTTTGTGTCTGCTAAGATGATGTTTTTATCTAAAATTTCTAAAAACTCAAATAGCATTTGTGCATCAGGATGAGTAAAAAATGAGCTGTCTATGATGATATTTTCAGCGTCTTTTAGCCATTCACAAAGGGTTTCAAATTCCTCTTCGCCGACATTGCACTCACCACTTAAAAAGCCATCATCAAGCTCATCAAAGTAACTTTGTGTAGCACCAGAGTACTTGCAAAGTAGGGCTAAAACATAGCTTATAGAGCCTATTTCACAGCGTATGTGAGCGTCTTTGTTAAGCGCAGGATCTTGAAAATATGATATATACCTATACTCGCAGAGCGATAACTCGCTAGCTAGTTTTTCATTTGTTAAGCTTAGTAAATTTGCTAGGCTTAATGTTTTTTGGTGGTTGAAATTTACAAACTTCATCTGCCGCCTTTAAGATTTTTAAATATTTTATACAAAAACCTTTTAAAAAAGGGTAAATTTAACTCTCTTCTAACTTGCTTGTAGCATCTTTGCTTGCACTTTCGCGCTCAGCACCCACTAACTCTCTTATCGTGCCATCTTTTGCTAGGAAAATTCTTTCTGCTACATCAAAATACCCATCATCGTGGCTGATAGCCAGTATGCTAACCCCACGCTCTTTTAAAAGCGGTAAAATTTCTCTATAAAATACTCGTTTAAATATCGGATCTTGATCTGCCGCCCACTCATCAAGTACCAAAAGTCCTGGGTTTTGAAGTAGTGCTATAAATAGGCTCAAACGCTTTCGCTGACCCTGTGAGAGGGATGTCGTGCTAAGTTTTGCTTGTACAACCTTAACCTTATCATCTATCTCAAGCAAAGACAAAAGCCCATCGACTTGATCTTTGCTGGCTTCATTTGCATTTTCATCAATGACTTGAGAAAATAAGTAAAAGTCGCTAAATATCGCACTTATATTTGTTTGATACTCTCTTAAATTTTCTTCAGTAACTGGGTTTGAGTCGATTAGAATTTCTCCACTATTTGGACGCAAAAGTCCGCACAAGACATTTACAAATGTACTTTTGCCGCTGCCATTTTTACCTATTAAAAATACAATCTCACCGCGCTTTATGCAAAAGTTTATATTTTTAAGTCCAAAACCTTGAGCGTATGAAAAATCTACATTTTTTAGGCAAATTTCTTGCCAGTTTTTAAACAAATTTTCACGCTTTTTAAAATCAGCTTTAAAATTTACAAACTCTAGTTTTGAAATTTTATCTAGGCTAACTTTTGCACTAAGTGTAGTTGGTATAGCGCCCATCATTGATAAAATAGAGCCACGCAAAAATAGTATCGCAAGGCTCATCGTAACAGCTGTTTCAAGGCTAGCGAGCTCATAAGCAAGACATAAAAATATACAAAGCCCAACAAGACCTAGAAGCATTATATTGCTAAAGTTGTTGCCGATAGAGTGGTAGATGTCAGTTTTTATCATACTTGCCATCTTTTCATTTGCTACCACATCAAGCTCGCCATAAGTTAAAAACGCTCGCTCTGGGCTTAGGCTAAGCTCTCTGTGACCCTCTACTATGTCGTTGTAGCTCGCTTGCAGCTCATCATCTTTGGTTCGTGAGATTTTAAAATTTTTATGTACATGCTTCATCAAATAGGCGTTTATCAAAAGTATCACGCTCATCCAAACAGCAACAAAGATGAAAAGCTTGGGCGAGATGTAAAATAGATATGCACAAACAGCAAATAAAAAAACAGAGCCTTGAAGCAAGCTTGGCGCACTCATGAAGGCAAAGGATATGGTCTTTATGTCGCTATTTAGACTTGCGATGATTTTTGCTTTGCCGATCATATTTATCTGGGCGTTTGGTGTGTCTAAAATTTGCTTTACTAAGCGTTTTCTTATAGTATAAACAAGCTTATGCCCGAAATTTGAAAGAGTGATATTTGCATAAACTGAGAGCACAAAAAAGGCAAGCAAAAGCCCAAGAAATTTTGCTAAAATCAACCCGTCAAAGCTTTTAATGTTTAAAAGCTCATCATTTATAAACGCTAAAGTTGCTACGCCAAGCCAGCTATATACAAGTGTTAAAATAGTTATGAGCAGGAGTTTGGCGATGTTTGCCTTTAAAATTTCTCGTATCATTTTATCTCGCAGATAAAGTCTAGCACCCTAGCTTGCTTGATAATGTCATCTGTAAGGGAGTTTTTAAACTCATCTTGTTTGGTAAGCTCATCTATGTAGTTTGCTTTTTCGTCACTAAAAAGCGTATCTATAATGGCAAAATCGCCCACAAGCGCGCCTTTATTTTTTTGTAAGATGAGTTCTATCTTGCTTGCAAATGGTGTGCGTAAATTTTGATTTAAAAATGGATAGTAGTTACTTACAGTCCTTGCAAAAAGGGGATTTTCTTTGCTCCAAGTGGTACAAATCCCATTACTTGCGACAAAGACCATGCTTTGTATAAAGCCTGGTTTTACTTCATAAATTTTTATGCCTTTTGCATTGTAAAGCTTGACTTTTTGGTCTAAATTTATGGTTTGATTTGTATCTAAATTTAGTAGCACTAAGCCGATTTCGCTTAACTTTTGTATAATAAAATTTTCTTTACCGGTTAAAGTTTTAAGATGAGTAATATTTGCTATATCGCTTACATTTTTATCGTTAAATTTTGCATAAAACCCCATCTTTTGAAGGCTTAAGTCATTTTCATAATACTCATACAAAATAGCTTTTGTAATTGTGGTGCTAGTCTCTTTTTTTGCGGCACAGCTAGCAAAAAGTACTGTAAAAGCCGCAAGAAAAACTAGCCTAAAAAACTTCATTTTATAAAATAGTCCCCATCAAAACTTACTAGCGAGTATTTTCGCTCATTACCAAGACTGCTTTTTAACTCATCAATATCTAAAAACTCAAGACTATCAGCACCGATATACTCGCGCACTTGCTCAACGCTTTTGTTTGCACTTATAAGCTCTTCAAAGCTTGGCGTATCAATGCCGTATCGCTCAGGGAATTTTAACTCAGGGCAAGCCACCCTAAAGTGTATCTCGCGCACTCCAGCATGACGAAGTAGCTCGACTATCTTTTTTGATGTCGTCCCACGAACTATGCTGTCGTCTATAACTACGACGCTTTTATCTTTTAATACTGAGCTCATTGGATTTAGTTTTAGCTTAACTTTTAAATTTCTAATCTCTTGTGTTGGCTCGATAAATGTCCTGCCAACATAGTGGTTACGCACGATAGCTAGCTCAAATGGTATGCCACTTGCATTTGCATACCCAAGTGCCGCAGGAACACCGCTATCTGGTACAGGTATAACAAAGTCAGCCTTTACCTCACTTTTTTTAGCAAGCGTTTCGCCCATTTTTTTGCGAGCTTCATAGACTGATTTACCTTCTATAACGCTATCTGGACGAGCGAAATAGATGTACTCAAACGCGCAAATTCTAGGCTCTGGCTTAAAGAGCTCTATACTTTCAAACTCACTCTTTCCGTGCTCAAATATTATCATCTCGCCAGGTTTTACATCTCTAATAAACTCAGCCTCGACAAGATCAAATGCGCAAGTTTCACTAGCTATGATATATCCACCATCTTTTAAACGCCCTAAAGATAGAGGTCTAACTCCGTAGCGATCCCTAACGGCAAAGACTTTGTGTCTGGATTGAAAGAGCAGGCAATATGCTCCTTTTATCTTTTCTAGGGCTGAGATGATGCGCTCTTTTAAATGTAGGCTGTGGTTTTTTGCGATGAGATGTACGATATTTTCTGTATCCATATTTGTTTGAAATATCGCTCCATCATGGATTAGATCATTTCTAACTTCATCTTTATTTACTAAATTTCCGTTATGAACGACTGAAATTTGTCCTAGTGAGTAGTTTGCAGCTATTGGCTGAGCATCGCCACTAGAGCTTTTGCCAGCGGTTGCGTAGCGATTATGTCCGATAGCCATATCGCCTTTTAACTCATTTATGATTTTTGCTGAAAAGACATCGGTGACAAGCCCATTTCCTTTAAATGTTGTTATCTCTGCGTTGTCACAAACACTTATGCCACTTGCCTCTTGCCCCCTATGCTGCATAGCAAATAACGCATAATACACAGTCTTTGCGGCACTTGGCGAGTTTATAACGCCCACTATTGCACACATTTTTACCCCTTTTTAGTTTTTTAAATTTCTAAAACATTAAATACTTTAGGCTCTGCATTATCACCTAAATTTGCTACTCTTTTTTGTATAAAATTATGAACGCTTGATAGCATTTTAAGTCCATAATTTTATAAAATTTATTAATTTCGTCAAAGCCCCAAGCAGTCGTTTATGCTGTATCTTGCGTTTGGTTGATTTACTAGCCAAATCGCTGCTTTTATAGCCCCTTTTGCAAAGGTTGCACGACTTGTTGCAGTGTGATTTAGCTCGATAAACTCACCGTCATTATAAAAGCCAACGGTGTGCCTGCCAACGATGTCGCCACCACGAAGTGCCATAACTGCAATACTATCTTTTTCACGCTCTCCACTTATGCCCTCTCTGCCAGTTATCATAACATTTTTTAGCTCTAGTTCTCTTGCGTTTGCTGCTGAATTTGCAAGGGTTAGGGCGGTGCCACTTGGTGCGTCTTTTTTATGTTTATGGTGCATCTCAACTATCTCTATGTCAAATTCACGAAGTGCTTTGGATGCGGTAAAAACTAGGTGGTTTAGTATAGCAACTCCAAGACTCATATTTGAAGCCCAAAGTATTGGCATGGCGTTACTTGCTGTATTTATAAGTGCGTCACCTTCTTCGCCAAGTCCAGTTGTTCCGATAACTAGTGGTTTTGGATTGGTGCGGGCATAGTTTATCAAATTTATTGCACCTTGTTTTATCGTAAAGTCAATCACAACATCGCTATTTGCAAAAAGCTCATCAAGGTCATTTGCTATAAGTATGCTTTTATCAAGATAATGAGTGATCTCATCGACTGAATAAACCACATTTAGTTTCGCTTTTTCATTGCCATTTAGGCACCTTGCTATCTCTTGTCCCATCTTGCCACTAGCGCCGTGAATGCCGATTCTTATCATAGGTTGCTCCATAAATTTTATGCTTTGATTATATTAAAAAAGGGATAAAAAGTAAGTTAAACTTTAGTTTTAAAACAAAGGCAAGGGGCTTTAAGCCCCTATTTTACTCAGTAGGCGCCTTGCTTTGTAGGAAACGGTTTAGAGTCTGCACCTCTTCGCCCGTAAGAGCTGAGTTGCCTATCATGGATTCAACCACGCTTGGCCAGACATTTGCGCTAAACTCATCATACCCATGCAACGCATGACAGCCACCACATCGCTCTTTAAACAAATTTTCACCAGCCTTGTGAATGATGCCTATATCGCCTACTAACGCATCTTTTTTCACAAAGCCTTTTAGCGTGACCTCATCCCACTCATTATCATAGTCATCTTTGTGTTTTTTGATGAGTTTGAATGATTTTGGATTTGTCGCTGTGATGTCATGCTCTAAAACTCCCACTTTTGCGTAAGCGTTTGGTGTCTCTCCTGGTACAAAGCCAGTATATGTCACCTCAACATAGCCGTTTTGTTCGGCTCCTGTTTTGACTTTTGCTCCGATAAAAAGCTCTGCTATGCTCTTGCCACCGACCTTATCTAAGATCGGTGCAGGAGTATTTACAAACATATCAGCTGCAAACAAACTACCAGCTAGTAACGCACCCATAGTGCTAATAGCTAAAATTTTATTCATCCATTAACCCTTCTTGCTAAATTTTGGTTGCGAAAAGACTTTAAGCTCCGGAAGCTCATCGTCAAATTTTTCAATCTGCACAAGTGCGGTTGCTTGGTTGCCCATGGCTAGGCTTGAAGTTGGCTCATTTGGGATTAAGACATTGACATTGCCGTGTTTGCAAAGTCCGTTTTTATCTGGATCCCACCAGCCACCTTCTTGCATTCTAACAACACCTCGCTTGACATTTTCAGTCACTATTACACCGCCTAGTATCTCACCTCTGTCGTTATAAATTTTAACTACATCGCCAGTTTTTAGATCTCTGGCTTTGGCGTCATCTGGATGTATCCATATCGGCTCTCTGCCTTTAATCTCTTCAAGGTTTCTTAGCCAAGTGTTATTTAGCTGGCTGTGAAGGCGGTATTTAGGGTGTGGCGATACTAAATTTAGCGGATACTTTTTAGTCTTATTGCTTCCTAGCCACTCCATCGGTTCCATCCATGTTGGGTGTGCTGGGCAGTCGGCATAGCCTGCTTTTTCTATCTTTTTAGATACGATCTCTATCTTGCCAGATGGTGTGCCTAGGCGGTTTATGATAGGATTTTTTCTAAAATCTGCCATTTTGACATACTCTTTTGCACTTTGTGGGACTTCAAATTTTACAAAGCCCTTCTCCCAAAATTCCTCAAAGCTTGGCATAGGGATGTTGCTTGCATCTGCCTTTTTCTTTGATGCATTGTAGAAGTGCTTGATCCAGTCCATCTCGCTCTTGCCTTCAGTAAAGGCGTTAAACTCTTTTTCGCCAATTTGCTTTAAGATGCCGCTGTAAATTTCATAGTCATTTTTAGCTTCGCAGTATGGCTCGGCGATTTTATGCATAGCTATGATAAATTTATTTGTGTGTGATTTTGTGATATCATCACGCTCTTGCTCGGTTGTGGCAGGAAGCACGATGTCCGCCATCCTAGCAGATGCCGTCCAAAAGCAGTCTTGCACGATAAATGTGTCTAGCTTTTCAAATGTCTTTGCCATCATTTTTGTATCAGGATGGTGGTGATATGGATTTCCGCCTGCCCAGTAGGCAAGTTTTAACTCTGGGTATGTGAGCTTTTTGCAGTTAAAATCAACCTCTTTGCCAGGATTGTTTATACAATCAAGAATTCTAGAGACCGGTATAGCGATATTATCACGATTTTTCCATTCACCATCAATGCTTGGCACTATACTCATTGAGCCAAGTCCAGGAAATGCCGCAGATGTAGATGTCGTAGCACCTTGCGAGCCATTTAAATTTTCGCTTAATGCGTTGCCAGTAGGGGCTGCTGGACTAGGGCAACCGCCGTCTGAATAGTGATAGCCAAAGCCATATCCGCCGCCCTCAGTACCGATCTGTCCAATAAATACCGCTAGCACTGTCATCATCCAGTGAAACTGCTCGCCATGATGCGCTCTTTGCGGACCCCAGCCGCCCATTAGCATAGTCGTTTTGCTGCCAAAAATTTTGGCTAGTGTTTTTATGTCTTGCTCATTTACACTGCAAATTTTAGCCGCCCAAGCCGCATCTTTTACTACCTTATCTTCGCCTTCGCCTTTTAAATACGCCTTAAACTGCTCTGCACCGCTTGTATATTTTTTCAAGAAATTTTCATTTGCGACGCCAGCCGCCATCATCTCGTAGCAGATTGCCATCATTAGCGGTATGTCTGTTGTAGGATTTACAAATATATGCTCGCTGTCTAGATATTTGGCTGTGTTGTTATAGACTGGATCGATCGTGATGACCTTTACGTCACGCTTTTTCATCTGCTCTTTTAGCTTTTTAAAGTAGATGTAGCTCTCGTGATCTGGCACACCCCATGCGATTTGGTTTGTGTTTATAGGATCTGCTCCCCAGATGACTACGACTTCAGTATGCTTTAGTATCATAGGCCATGCTGTTTGAAGGGCATTACTCTCATCAGTGCCCGTGATGTAAGGCATGATGGCGCGAATGGCATGCGTTGAGTATGTAAGCGTTCTTGTAGTGTAGCCACCAAGGATATTTAGCATTCTGCCAAGTAGAGCTTGCGGGTTATTTACGCTACCGACGCTATACCAGCCGTAGCTACCACCATATATCGCACTTGCGCCGTGTTCTTTATAGACGCGTTTTAGCTCATCGGCTACTAGCTTATACGCCTCATCCCAGCTTATCTCGACCCACTCATCTTTGCCGCGCTTGCTCTTGTCGCTTTTGTAGCCTTTTTCAAGGTAGCCCTTTCTAACGCTTGGCTTTGCGATACGGGTTTGATCGTATGTCCTAGCTAAAACGCCTTCTGTTAGCGTAACAGGAAAGAAGTCTATCTCTGTCGCGTCCATCATACCTTCAAATTTGCCGTTTTTGCTTAAGCCTTTTATCGCACCAAAATGGCTCGCACTCATCTTTGCTGGCATGTCGTTCATTAAGTTATCACTAATGAAGCTTGAGGCATTTACACCACTAGCACCAGCCGCTACTGCAGCAGCACCTTTTAAAAAATTTCGTCTTTGCATTTTTTCTCCTTTGGTTAGCAAGATTAGGAGTAGTGTAACGCAAAATTTGTTAAGGATTGCTTATATTATTAAGAAAAAATATTACTTTTTGTAATTTAAGTTTTATTTTGATATCGGTATTGGTTTTAGAAAAAATATAGCAAATTTTTAGATATTATCCTGTCTTTTGTGCGTTCGTGTTTGCTGGCTCTCCAAGCCATAGCACATAGCTGATGGGTATCGTTTATGTCAAATTTTATCTTTGTTAGGTCTATGTATTCTACTCTTAAGCAAACTTGCTTATCAAGTATGACTGGAGCTATAGTTAGGTTTAAATCACCAATAGTGCTCAATCTTGCACGAGCAGAGCGATAAACATCTATCTCATCAAGGATGGTGTTTATTTTTGTGGCTGCGTATTTGACATCTATATTTTGAGATTCTTTTATAAAAAGAGGGATAGATAAAGATGATATTATGGCTACGAAAACACCTATGACAACGATGTCTGTAAGAGAAAAATTTTTGATATCCATCTTAGTAGCAGCTTATTTTAGTTATATGCATAGTTTTGCTAAAATATGGTGGAAACGGCATGCTTACAGTAAATGGCACACTTTTTTTAGCAGGAAGGTTTTTTACGACGCTAAATTTGTACTCAACGGTATTTGGTTTGTCATTTTGGTTATCGTTAAAAAGCCATGAAAACATGCTAAGTCCGCTTGGTTTGAATAAATTTTCGCCTTTTAGAGTATCTTTGTTTAGTGGTTGATTTACAAGTTTTACTGTAAAGTTACAGTTGCTTATTGTAAAACGACCGATGTTTGTAACCGTGCCTTTAAAAACAATACTTTCGTTCATTAATACTCGATAGCTTGTTACATTATCTAGTCTGCCTTTTTTTGTATATTTGTCAATAACCAACATCAAAAAGACAATAAGTGCAGTTGTAACTAAAAAATTTGTAAAAATAAGTGGTATCAAAAGCTTTCTATCTGCCCTTGTTGAAAGTATTAAAAAAAGGACAGACAAAAGAGTTAAAATACCGATAATAGCATAATGTACGATAGTAAAATAGCTAGCGCTCATTCAAAACACTCCGTTTTTACTGTTGTATTATAATCAATAAAAGCAAAATTTTCTACAACAGTTGTAAGCTCTTTAGTCACACCTGGATGCAGTGGCTCACCTATATATATCGACTTTACGCGAAAAGGATTTATAGCATTTACAAAATTTTTAAACTCTTGGTCTGAATTTGCATAAAAACTGATGTTTATTTTGCAAATTTGAAATGTATTTTTAGATAAATTTGTAATGTTTAGATCTATGACAAGATTATCAGAGTATTTTAACTGTTTTAGATAAAGGGGTGAAATTTCAGTTGGTCTAAGCCTTTTTGAAAGCTCTAAATTTGCGTAATACCCTCCTACAAAAAGTGCTATAACATCAAGTAAGATGATTAAAAAACCGATTTGCCACCACCACTTTATGGTGCAGTAAAAACCAATTAGCATTAAAAAAATAAAGCATAAAACAACCCATCCATACGCCATGTAGTCAATCAAATTTGCATTTGCAAGGATAAATAACAGGTCTTGGCGCAGTGTTGTTAGCATTTAGCTTTGCCTTGAGTTTTTCTCATCAATCCCACTTAGCCCAAATCTACGAGCAAGTTCGGTTTTGATACGCTCTGGATGGATATTGTGCATTGCAAGAGCTACAATCGTGTGAAAGCAAAGATCAGCTGCTTCATACACCATATCTTCTTTATTTTTTTGTAAAATTTTATTAAGATTTACAATCTCATCTGTAAGCATAGCTATATCTAAGATGCTTAGCTCGTCTTTTACTTCGGTAGTTGTTTGGCTTAAAATTTTGTTTATTTTTTGATTTGCAGTATCTAGGCGTTCGTTTGCGCTGGCGATATTTTGTGAAATTCTGGTAACATCCTTGCCAGCCATAACAAATTCAGTCGCCTCTTCGCCTACTTTTTTTAAGATGGCATTTTCTCCTTTTGAAAATAGCTTTGCAACATACGAACTTTCAGGGTTTGCATTTAGCTTGCGCTCAAGCACAACATGATAAAGCTCGTCGATGATGTCATAGCTTGGCTGTGAGCTAGGCGATGGTTTTTTGGTTTCTATATTTAAATTTTGCAAATTTATTTGGTTAAAAAAGCAAGACTTTGCGCCAGTATGACAGGCTGTACCGCCATTTTGTATGACTTTTAGTAGCAGTGTGTCATTATCACAATCAAGGCTAGCAGATACGATTTTTTGTGTGTTACCACTCTCTTCGCCCTTTTTCCAGATACGATTTTTAGTGCGTGAAAAGTAGTGAGTATAGCCTGTTTTTAGGCTTAGATCTAGCGCTTCTTCGTTCATATATGCAAGCATTAAAATCTCATTTGAGCTATCTTCTTGAACTATAACAGGTAGTAATCCGCTAACTTTTTGCCAGTCTATATTCATCATTTTTCATTCCAAATTTGTATCAAATTTAAACGCTTTTATAAGAGCTTAAATTTAGACAAATAGTGGCAAGGTCAAGCCTTGCCAGTTTTATTTATTTTTCTATCGCGCTTTGTTTTGCTTTGTCTTTTGTGTCAACCCAGATATTTGGCACTGCACCACCCGGTGTTAGGAAAATTTTTGCGTCACTATTTTCACGAAGCGCTTCGTTAAATTTGCCTTGAGTTTCAATCTGTTTTAGGTGTAATAGATTGATATCTAAGCTTTTTGCAACCTCTTTGTTTGCATATGCTTGCGCGTCAGCTTCTATTTTTACAGCATCTGCCTTACCTTGTGCCTCTATGATAACTGCCTTTGCTGTACCCTCAGCAAGAGCTGCCTTTTTTAAAGCCTCTTGGTTTGCACGCTCAACTTCATACTTCGTTCGCTCAGCCTCTTGTTTTGCTATTTGAACGCGCTCGATCTGCTCTTTTACTTTCTCAGGCAAGATTATCTCACGAAGCTGAACTGTGAGTAGCTCGACTGGCTTATTTGGCTGAGCGTCGATGTCTTTGCGGATACCATCATCTATTGCGGTTGCTATCTCGTTACGCTTTGTCGGAAGCTCTTCTGCTGTGTATTTGCCAGCTATGCTTCGCACCACATCACGCACGACAGGATCTACTATCTTGCTCTCCCAGCTAAAGCCCCATGCAGCGATGGTTTGTGGTGCATTTTCTGGATTTAGGCGGTACTGAACTGTGATGTCTATACTAACTGGTAAGTTTCTGGCGTCTAAGACCGAGATAGAGTTTTTGCGGATTATGCCCGCTGTGTTTATGCTTTTTATCGCTCCTTCACCCATATCTTCGCCTGATGTGTAGTTTATAAGTCTTACACGAGTATCAACGATAGCCACTTTTTGGATAAATGGTATGAAAAAGTGAAAGCCTGGCTGAAGTGGACTTGGCTCGTATTTACCCGCGGTTGATTTGATACCGACTTCACCTGAGTTTATGATGACAAATGGCTGAGTTATAGCTATGATGGCAACTATAGCTATGATAACATACGCTACAGCACCAATTTTACCAAAGCCATCAGGCATTTTTGGCTTTTTAAAATTCATTTTTGGTGGCTCATTTGAGTCACCTCCGCCACCATTTGACCCACCGCTTGAGTTGGTATTTTTGTTCTTTTTGTTAAAATAGTCATTTAAATCTGCTGGCATTTCTTTCCTTAAATTAAATATATGTTAAAAACGATGAGTATTTTTCATTTCGTCCGTAAACTACATCAAAATACGCATCTTGTAAGCGTTTTGTAACCTCTCCACACTCGCCACTACCAATCACACGGTTGTCGATATTGCTTATCGGGGTTACCTCGGCTGCTGTGCCTGTAAAAAACGCCTCATCGGCTGTGTAGGCTCTATCTCTTGTGATACGCTCACGACGAATTTCTATGCCTAAATCTTTTGCTATCATTAAAACCGTATCTTGCGTTATACTAGCTAGGCTGTTATCATTTGGCGGGGTTATTAAAACACCGTTTTCAACTATAAAAAAGCACTCGCCTGGACCTTCTGAAATGTATCCTTCGCTATCTAGCAACAACGCCTCGTCATATCCAGCGTCTTTTGCTTCATAGTTTGCCATTTGCGAGCTTAGATAGTTTGAGCTAGCTTTTGCACGGCTCATTTGTCCTGCGACATTTAGCTTTGTAAAGCTTGAAATTTTTACTTTTATACCCTTTTTAAGCCCCTCTTCACCAAGATACGCTCCCCACTCCCATGCGGCAATAGCTGTATTTACAGGGGCTTTTGTGTGAGCAAGCCCCATTATGCCATACCCTAGATAAACTAGTGGGCGGATATAGACATTGCCTTTAAATTTATTTGCTCGAAGTAGCTCTACTTGCGCCTCTTCTAGCTCTTTTTGGCTAAATTTTATATCCAAAACGGTCATTTTAGCCGACTTAAAAAGCCTTTTTGTATGCTCATCAAGGCGAAATATAGCCAATCCCTTATCCGTCATATAAGCTCGCGTACCTTCAAATACGGCATTTCCATAGTGTAATGAGTGTGTTAAAATATGCACATTTGCTTCATCCCATTTTACAAGTTTTCCATCCATCCATATAAACTCAGATGCGTTCATTTTATGCCTTTCAGATTAAATTTGCCCCAATTCTAGCAAAAAATGTTTAACATTTCCCATAGGTGTGTTAAATTTGCAGTTTTAAGGCTTATTTTCTAGGTTATTTTACGAGATCAGCCAAGACTTTTGCGGCATGATCTTTTGCTTTTACACTTTTATAAACCTTTAAAATTTTACCATCTTTGCCGATAACAAAAGTTGTGCGAACTATGCCAAGATACTCTTTGCCGTAGTTTTTTCGTACTTGCCACACACCATAAAGCTTAGCTACCTCTTTGTCTGGATCGCTTAGCAAGATGTGTTTTAGATTTTGCTTTGTGCTAAATCCAGCATGACTTTTCACACTATCAGGACTAACCCCAACTATAATGCTATCTGCACTAATAAAATCATCATAAAGTGCACTAAATTCGCATGCTTGCGTTGTGCAACCTGGTGTGTTGTCTTTTGGATAGAAGTAAAGAATAACATTTTTACCCACAAAATCTTTTAAATTAACACTTACCCCATCGCTATTTTCTAGGCTAAAATTTGGAGCCATATCCCCATCTTTTAGTGTCACTTTGCGCTCTGTATCCTCTTTGCTAAATTCATTCATTTGCTTTCCTTTAATACATTTTCAAGACTCATACCGCCAGTACCTATCGAGCTTGCATCAAATGTTTCGATATAAATTTGCACCCTTTCACGCTTTTTACCAAGCACGCTCACCATAGTTTGCGTTATCTGAGATATAAGCTCTTGTTTTTGTTCTTTTGTGGGTTCTGGTCCAGCCATTTTTATGTTTATAAAAGGCATATCTTCTCCTTTGTTTTTGTGTAATTTTAAAATTTAAAAGATAAATAAAGCTTTAAAATTTTAAAATAACGAAAAAAGGATGGAAAATGGATTACAATAAATCAAACCGTGGTGTCGTCTGCTTTTTTTATAATCTTATGCAAAAGCCTATTTTTTTTATAGCTCTTGCACTCTTTGCTGCACTCTTTGCTGCATTTTTAAAATTTACATCCTTTGATGAGGTGCAGCTTGGTATGCAAAATGTTGCATTTTATGCACTTTGTGTGCTGTTTGCTGGACTTTTGTTTATCTCGCTTAATCCAAAAAGCTTTATAATAAAACTTGCTGGCTTTTTAATTTCTTTGCTAGCAACTTTTGTTGCATTGCATAATACAAGTGAGCTTGACTCGCCTCTGTTTTATGTTCTTTTGGCGTTTGGTGCGCTTTTACTTTATTTGGTTTTAAGCTGGTTTGTTTATAACGCAAGAAGTAGCGAGATAAACGATTTATAGTCCATAGGCTTTTTTTAAATTTGCTAAATTTGACGAGGCATTTAAAAGTAGCATATCGGCTAAAACAAGCCTTATCATCGCTGTTGTCACAACGCTTCCACGCACACCAATACATGGATCGTGCCTGCCACGAAGCTCAAAGCTAGTATCTTTGCCTTCTAAATTTATGCTATGTTGGGATTTAAATATCGATGGCGTAGGCTTAAAATGGCTTTTTATGACTATTTGCTCGCCATTACTCATACCGCCAAGTATGCCACCAGCATGGTTTGTAAGAAATTTTTCCTTTTGGCTCATTTGGTCATTATTTTGCGAGCCTTTTAGGCGGCTTGCATTTACCCCTTCGCCTATTTCTACTGCTTTTACTCCGTTTATACCCATTAAAGCAGCCGCTAAAGCAGCATCAAGCTTATTATAAAGCCCCTCTCCAAGACCAGCTGGCACACCACTAGCTATGCTTAATACGCTAGCTCCGATACTATCGTGACTTTCGCGAGCTTGCATGATAAGCTCTTTCATCTCGTTTTCATTACCAAGAGAAAAAATTTCAGAGTTTTGCGCTAATTGCCAATCTATAGGATCAGCTGTCACATTGCCTACGCTTAAAACTCCACTTTTTGTGCTAACCCCAAATTCATCTAAGAGCATTTGCGCAAAAGCTCCACCAGCTACACGCACAGCAGTCTCTCTGGCTGAGCTTCGTCCACCACCACGGTGATCTCTTATGCCATATTTTGCAAAGTAGCTAAAGTCAGCATGCCCAGGACGAAAAATTTCACGCAAGTTTTCATAGTCGTTTGACTTTTGATTTGAGTTAAATATCGCAAAACCTATCGGCGTACCAGTACTTAAACCATCAAAAATTCCGCTAAATATTTCAACCTTATCAGCTTCATTTCTGGCTGTAGCAAATTTATTTCGTCCTGGTCGTCTTTTGTTAAGCTCACTTTGTAAAAAATCAAGATCGATTTTAATACCCACAGGAAAGCCGTCTATAACGCCACCTATGGCTACACCATGGCTTTCTCCAAATGTTGTAAGTCTTAGTTTTTCTCCAAAAGTATTCATCTAATGCCTTAGTTTTTCATCTTTTCAAGTGCTATTTTTGCTGCAAGTTGTTGAGCCTCTTTTTTTGAGCCACCGATCGCGCGTGAAATTTCTTTACCATTTAAAATGAGTGCTATCTCAAATTCTTTCTTGTGATCGGGGCCAAAACTGCCTACTAGCTCGTAAGATGGAGTGATGCCAACAGTTGCTTGAGTTAGCTCTTGTAGAGCAGTTTTGTAGTCTTTTACAAGGCTTGTTATGTCTATTTGTGGAAAGCAAATTTCTAGCAAATTTATAGCTACTTTGCGTGCAGTTTCAAGCCCAGCTTCAAGATATATGGCGCCTATTATGGCTTCGTAAGCGTCGCTTAAGATACTGGGTTTCATGCGACCACCGTTATTTTCTTCGGCTTGTGAAATATTTATAAAATCGCCTAAGTTTAGGTGATTTGCCATCACGGCAAAGCTCTTTTCATTAACCAGTGCAGCGCGTAGTTTGCTCATATCTCCTTCCGCAATGCGTTCAAATTTGCGAAATAAATACTCTCCAACTATAAGATCCATAACAGCATCGCCCAAAAACTCAAGGCGTTCGTTGTTATAGTGTAGTTTGGTGCTTTTGTGAGTTAGTGCTTCGTTTAAAAGTTTGATATTTTCAAATGTATATCCTAGGTTCTTTTGTAAATTTTTCACGATTAACCTTTCATCTGGATCTTTGTTGCTTCTTGTCTCGCAAGTTCGTCGCAACGCTCATTTTGCGGGTGCCCGTTATGTGCTTTAAGCCAGTTTGCCCTTACTTTGTGTGGTTTTGAGATTTGTATATACTCTTGCCAAAGATCAACATTTTTGACATTTTTAAAATTTTTTTTGACCCAGCCATCAAGCCAGTCGTTTATAGAATTTGCCACATATGAGCTATCGGTGTAAAGCTTGACATTGCACGGCTCTTTAAGTGCTTTTAGTCCCTCTATGACGGCGCGAAGCTCCATTTGGTTATTTGTAGTTTGGCTCTCGCCCCCACTTAGCTCTTTTTTTACACCATTAAACTCTAAGATACAGGCCCAACCGCCAGGACCAGGGTTATTTAAGCATGAGCCATCACTAAAAAGGCATACGGTTTTCATTTGCAACTTCTGTGATATGCGGTAAAATTTTTACACTACCAAGCTCATGGCACATTGGACAGCGATAAAAGTGCATAGGAAATGAGTTTTTGCAGTGTTTGCACACATAGTTAAAGCTAAGTCCAGCCCCCTTAAAGCCAGCATCATTTAAGCTTTTAAGAACATTTAACTCAAAACCATTAATATCGCAAGGTTCATTTATTACGCCTTTTGCTTTAAATAGCGCTTTGTAGTTCTCATCTTTTAAATTTATGGCGTTTTCTTGAGCATAAACAAGGTCTATAACATCTTCAAGATTAGCAAATTCGTTAAGGTTATTTAGGCTTATGCCTTGTCTTATGTAAAGTTGCATACACATGCGTTTTAAAAGCCTAAACCCATCTTTCATCTCTAAAATTTGCTCTACTTTTTCTTGTGGGCTTAACACTTTATCGTCTAAAATTTTAAGAGCCTTGATATAGGCTTCGTTTGCACTGACATCAATGCCAAGCTCGCTTAGTGCAACCAAAGTATCAAGTGCATCGTCATAGCGTTTTAGCTTTTCATCTATCATAGTAAGATGACGCAAAGCAATGGCATTTCGCGGGCTTAGCTCTACTGATTTTAAAAATACTTCCATAGAGTTTTGCAAAAAGCCAGCCTTAAAATACGCTTGCCCAAGTTCTGTTAAAACAAGCTCTTTTTCGTGCTTGTTTTGCACCTTTTCAAGCGCTATGACATAAACTGCGATAGCCTTTTCAAAGTCGCCATTTTTAGCAAATGTGCTACCTAGCATACAAAGACTTTGGGCATCAACATCAAGCTTGCTTAGCATATCTTTATGCTCTTTGCTAAGGGCATTTGAGGCTTCAAATTTCTGTATAAATTTCTCCAGTCTTCGCTTTTCGTCTTTACCTCTAAACACACCCCAAACATAGTTTAAGATAGCCACCATTAAAATGATTGCAAAAAGCACAACAAGTCCAAAAATAGGGTCACGATGCTCAATAAAAAATATATCCATGCTCATACTTTATAAATTTTTTAAGCCCATTATAGCCAAATGATTGTATAATCTCGCTTATGATAGAACAAAATAGTATAGAAAAATTACTAGATGTAACCGATATTGTCGATGTTGTAAGCCACTACATACCTGTAAAAAAAGTGGGGGCAAATTTTAAGTGTGTCTGCCCATTTCATGATGATAAAAATCCAAGCATGAGTATAAGCCCATCAAAACAAATTTACCACTGCTTTTCGTGTAAGGCTGGCGGAAATGCGATAAAATTTGTAATGGATTACGAAAAACTAAGCTATCCAGAGGCGATCGAAAAGCTTGCTAGTATGTCAAATTTTACCCTTTCTTATACAAAAGATACGCCAAAGATAAAGGACGATAAGCGTATTTTAGAGGGTGTAAATGCGATGTATCGTGCCGATCTTTATAAAAATGAAGAGGCTTTACGCTATCTTTACTCGCGAGGTATAAATGATGCGATGATAGCTAAATTTGAGCTTGGTTGGGCGAGTGATGGTCAAAAGACGATACGCTTTTTGCAAAACGAGCAGATAGAGCCAAAAGAGGCTCTTGATGTGGGTATCGTAAAACAAAACGAGCAGGGAATTTATGCTAGTTTTAGCCATCGTATCACATTTCCCATTTATAGTCATAACTCAAAGCTAGTTGGCTTTGGGGGACGCACTATATCAAATCATCCAGCCAAATATATAAACAGCCCGCAGTCTGAAATTTTTGACAAATCGCGGCTATTTTATGGGCTAAATTTAGCAAGGACAAATATTGCTAAAAAACATCAGATTATCATTTGCGAAGGGTATCTTGATGTTATCATGTTGCATTACGCAGGTTTTGATAACGCTGTTGCGGTGCTAGGAACCGCACTTACAGAAAAGCATTTGCCATTTTTAAAGCGCGATGAAGATTTAAGTGTAGTTCTTTGTTTTGATGGCGATGATGCAGGCATACACGCAGCCGTTCGCTCAGCTCATCTTTTAAGCTTAAATCAAATAGACGGTTCAGTCGTTATCATCGAAGGTGGTGCAGATCCAGCTGATATGGTTGTAGATGGAAAGATAGAGTATTTACAGCGTCTTTTTGACTCTGGAGTGGAGCTTGGCGAATTTTATATAAGGAATATCATAAAGGGCTATGACCTTAATAAACCAGTACAAAAACAGCGTTGCTTGGATGAAATTTTAGCCTATACAAAGTCGCTAAAGGCTATCATCGCACAAAGTTATACTCCGCTTGTGGCTAGCCTTTTAGGTATAGATGTTGGCTCTTTAAACCTTGGTGGTATAAGAAGTAGTACAAATTTTAGCCACCAAACTTATACAAAGCCACAGCCAAAAGCAGCTAGCGAGCGAAAAAAGGATATTTTAGAATTTGCTATCTTAAAGGCTATCTTGGCTGATAAAAATTTAAAGCAAAATTTACTTGACATGGGTATAAATCACGAATTTTTCTTTCATCATGCTCAGACATTTAAAGCCATTATCTCGCCAAATAGCGATGATAGCGACAAATACATCCGTGAGCTTGAGCTTGATGATAGCGCTTTGGCTATCGACAGCAAGGAGAAATTTGATAAAGCCATAGCAAACTTAAAACTAAAACATTTCCAAAGAAAGCAAGCCGATATTAAAAACTCAAACGATGAAGATAAATTTGAAAAGCTTGCTGTCTTAGGAAAAATAATCTTAAATTTACAAAGGCAAATATGAAAGCATTAGCGTTATTTAGTGGCGGTCTTGATAGTATGATTGCTATTAAACTTCTAACAGATCAAGGTATTAAAGTTACCGCACTTCACATTGATACTGGTTTTGGAGCGGAGGCAGAAAAATTTGCTACGCTTGAAAAAAGGGCAAATTTAGCAGGAGCTGACTTTAAGGTTGTAGATATTCGTAGTGCATATCTTCAAGATGTACTTTTTAGCCCAAAATACGGCTACGGAAAGCAGTTTAACCCATGTGTTGATTGTCATGGATATATGTTTAAAGTAGCTTTAAATATGCTTAAGAGCGAAGGTGCTAGCTTTATAGTTACAGGTGAGGTTTTGGGTCAGCGACCTATGAGCCAGCGTAGGGAGGCTATGAAGCAGGTTAGAAATTTGGCTGATGATGAAGATGAGCTTATACTAAGACCTATGTGTGCTAAGCTTTTTGAGCCAACAAAACCAGAGCGTGAAGGCTGGGTCGATCGCCAAAAGTTGCTTGATATAAGCGGAAGAGATAGAAAGCCACAACTTGCTTTGGCAGCGAAATTTGGCTGGGGAGAGAATGACTTTGCAACACCTGGTGGCGGATGTTTGCTTACTATTGAGAGTTTTGCTGTAAAGATAAAGGAGTATTTAAAATTTGATGATAATATGCGCGATATAGATGTTACTTGGCTAAAGCTTGGTAGACACCTGCGGTTAAAAAATGGTGCAAAACTTATCATTGGGCGAGATGAGAGTGATAACAACGCACTTTTAGCAAATCCAAACGATAAATTTCACGCTATAAATTTTGATCCTAAAGATGATATAGTGGGAGCAAAGAGTTTTTTAAGTGTTGGTGCAGATGATGAAGATACAAATTTTGCTGCTCGTCTTGCCCTTGCTTACACAAGAGCTAAAAAAGATATGGAATTTAGCGTGAGTATAGGAGATAAAAATTTAATCGTTAAACCATTTGATGATAAAATCATCGCTCAAGGCTTTTTCGTTAAATAATTATTTGCCATAAAAGTTGTAGAATACGAAAATTTTATACAACACAAGGAGAAGTGTATGCTAAATAAAGTAGCAAACAAGATAGCACTTATTATTTTTGTGCTATTAACAGTTGTTTTTACTATATTTTCTGTTTTGGGTTATAATACCTCAAGAGAAAATATCGTAGATGTAGTAAAAGATTCTAAGCGCTCACTAGCCGTTTCTTTGAATACCTTTGTCGATGGGCTTATTGGCACTAGATTTATAGCTATGCAAGGCTTTGAAAACTATGTTAAAAATCATCCAGAAATGCTTTATGACAGAGAAATTTTCAAAAGAGAGTTATATAAACTATCATCAGCTCTTGATGTAGATGAAATTTTCGTTGGTTTTGCTGATGGTGGCGATATGATATATGCTGAAGTTGCCCCTGGTAAAAGTCCAAATGTTCTTTATACACCACTTTCAGATAAATTTGATGCTAGAAAACGCAGCTGGTATATAAAAGCACTTGAAAAGCCTGATGAGATAGTCTTTTCTGACCCTTATAGATCTGTTTCAGGGACTATGTCTATTAGTATTGCAAAAGCACTAAAAGTAGATGGAAAGATAGTTGCTGTTTTAGGTATTGATATATATTTAGATAGCGTTGCCCAGAAAGTATCCGTGATAAAAGATACTCCAAATAGTTATGTTGTAGTAGCTGACTTAAAAAAGAATGTATTTATCGCCCATCCAAATAAAGACTATCTATTGTCTGATAGTAAAGAACTAAAAGATGTTATAAGCCTATTTAAAAATAATTACACAAAAACAGGCAATGCTGGCTTTGAATATGAATTTAAAGGCTCATCGAGGATCGGTGCTTGCGAAATTCATGAAAGCTCTGGATGGCTTGCTTGCTCTTTAAGTCCGATTAGCGACTTTGATGAGATGTTAAATGCTGTGCTGACCAATCAAATCATAACATCAGCTATATTTATTGTTGTGATAGTTGTGCTTTTGGTATTGTTTATTTCTCGTTTCCTACGCCCACTTGGTAGTATATCTGATGGTCTAAATTCATTCTTTAAATTTTTAAATTATGAGATAAAAGAGCCAGTCTCTATACCAGTAAGTAGCAAAGATGAATTCGGTGTTATGGCAACTCTTGTAAATGATAATATAGCCAAAATTCAAGATGGCAAACGCCTTGAAAACGAATTTATCTCTCAAGCAAACAAC